>JAFVEJ010000235.1 GCA_017476085.1 Alphaproteobacteria bacterium | reverse complement strand
CGGCTTATTTGTTTTTTAAACCGAATTGGCCGATTCATAAAGCCGCACCGGATTTTTCTTTGCCCGTTTTGGGGAATATTTTATATATGGAATACGGCTTGTGCGCCGTGATTTTTGCCGCTTTGGTTTTGTCCTGCATGGTCGGCATATCGGCGTTGCTGGTCAAAAAAACAAAAAAAAACGGAGAGGGCGTATGATCATAGATATTCCCGTCATTTTAACGATCAGTTCTTTTCTGGTGTTTTTCGGTTTATGGGGCGTTTTGCGTCACAGAGGCGACTTAATGCGGGTTCTGTTGGCGCTGCAGCTGATTTTTTTAGGTTCGTTATTTAACTTTTCAATGGGCAGCGCTTTGTTTTATGAGGCGTCGGGATTGATCGTTTCTTTATTCATCGCCTGTCTGACAGGGGTGCAGATGGTTTCTTCTTTGACATTGTTTCTGCTTTATTTTCAAAAGCATGACCGTTTGATGACGGATCGTTCCGAATCTATGAGAGGATGATAACGATATGATTTTTGCCGTATTCCTGCCATTGATCGCCGCTCTTTTTGTTTTTGCGGCAGCGCTGTTGAAAAAGAAATCGTTCGCATGGGAAATCGGTACGGCGGCCGTTGCTTTGGCTTTTTTTAAAATTGTTTCAATGGCGTTCAGAAACTTTTTTCGAGGCAAGGTCTATAACGCGTTTCTGTTGCCTTTTTTACGATTGGGAGAGGTCGAATACACCTGGCGGCTGCATTTGGAAAGAACGGAAATCTTTTTGGTGGTTTTTATCGTCTTTTCCGCATTGATGAGTTTGCTTTTCGTTCGTGATTTTTTGCCGACGCCTCGGATGAACCGTTTTGTCGTTTTCCTGTTGGCTTTGGTGTCTTTTTTGATGATCGGTGTCGGAGGAGACAATTTGTTCCAGTTTTTCACCGGTTGGGACATATCGGTTATGCTGGCATATATGCTGTTGATGCTTTTTCATGAAAAGCAAGCCGTCCGCCAATCGGGGATTAATTTTTTAATTTGGCATATGCTGACGGATGTTCCGCTGTTTTGCGCGTTTTATATGCTGGTTGAAAAAACGGGGACGTTTTTTATTCCTCCGTTTATCGGACAATGGTTCACCGCTTTTCAGGGAGGACAGGCAATCGCTTTTTCTCTTTTGCTGCTTTTGGGCGTGTCGGCAAAGCTGTTTTTATTCGGAACAAATATTATGATCACGCAAACGGCCGGTATTTCCGTTCCGGCTTTGGCGTTTATCGCGCCGGCCGCTTTAGGCGGTTTAGGCGTTTATGCGCTGTATATCTGTTTTCCGTTGGTTGAAGCGGAGCCGACCGTCCGTGTGATTTTTACGGCATGGGGAATTTTAACGGCGGTTGGCGGATTGATGATGGCTGCGGCGCAAACGAATATCAAAGTATTGCTTTGTTTGTTGCTGATGGGACAATTCGGCTTTGTATTGACGGTGTTTGGCGTTATCGGACGCGATGCGGCCTTTTGCGCATACATTGCTTTGATCACGCCGATGACGGGATTGATTTTTTGCTTGGGAACGGTTATGCAGGCGCTGCAGGGCGAAGAAGATTTACTGCGTATGGGGGGCTTGAAAAAACAATTGCCGTTTTCGTTTTGGCTGACGGTTTTGTTTTCCGTTTGCTGCGCTGGTTTTCCTCAAATCGGCAATTCGGGCGTCGTATTGGATATGTTTGCCGTTTTGAAAGAACGCTTTTTTTCGGCAGGCATTGCGGGATTGACACTCTATTTATTCTGTTTGGCTTTTGTTTTTGCCCGTCTGCTGTTTCGGATATTTTTGGCAGAATCAAAATTATCGCCGTCTTTGACTGCCAAAATCAGACAGCCGTCCAAGACGGAAGCGTTGCCGTTGATTATTCTGCTGATGTTGTCTTTATTCCAAAACAAGGTGTTTGAACAATCCGTTTTGCCGGATTTGTCGTCAAATTTGCCGGTTGGTATGCTGCTGTTTTTATTGATCGGGACATGCGGGCTTCCGGCGGGGATTTTGTTTTTTAAGAAAACGGAAAGACAAAATACTCAACAATCAGGCCTTTATCGTTGTTGTCTGAAGGGGTTTTATCTGACGGACTTTAATCGGATCGTTTTTATCCGACAGTTTATGGCATTGGCTGCATTTGCCTGGCGTATTGCCGGTGCGGAAATTTTGACGGAGCGTCT
>JAFVEJ010000026.1 GCA_017476085.1 Alphaproteobacteria bacterium | reverse complement strand
TATCTTTAAAGGTATCGGCATCCAGATAGGAAGAATGCGGGTCTAAAGAAGAAAGCATTCCGTTGATTGCGTATTCGATCAATTTGTCTTCCGATACTTCTTCCACATAATCGGTCCTGGCGCGTTTCAGTGTTTCACTGAAAATATTCAGGTATTTATAAACGGAAGTCGTTTCTTCAGCTTTATTTTCCGTTTTTTTCGTTTTTTCTTTGGCAAAAGCTGTTCCGGAACAGAAAAAAGCCAATAACATCATTGAAACAGTCAAATTGAAACGTTTCATATTCTTTTCCTTTTTATCCTTTGTTGCCTTGAGCCAACCAACCGGCAGGATTGATCGGCTGTCCGTTCTTCCTTAACTCAATATACAACGTTGGTTTTGTTTCCGCTACCATTATTCCGACGGGTTCGCCCGCTAATAAGGATTGACCGACGGAAGTATCCAATCTTCCGATACCGGCCAGCAATGTATGATATCCGTCCCCATGTTCGATAATAACCAGCTGTCCGTAGCCGCGGAAAGGGCCTGCGAACAAAACCGTTCCGTCATAGGGTGAAATGACTTGCGCGTTGGCGCGGGTGGCAATCATAATGCCTTTGGAACTAATGCCGGTTTCCGTTAATTCACCGAATTTTTTTATGACATTTCCCTTGACGGGATAAGGAATGTGTCCTTTAGCCGACATAAAAGCGCCCGTAGGAATTTCCTGCTTTTTGCTGACGGCGGCGCGTTTGCGGCTGTCCGCCTCTAATTTTGCCAGCAATTCTTTCAAGTCGCCCGCTTGTTTCGCCAGATTTTCAGCGCGGTCTTTCGCGCGCGTGCTTTCGCTGGCAAAGGCGGTTTGCAGCTGTGATTTTTTTTCTATCAGCTTGTTCATGTCCCGCCGTTTATCATCCAGCCGTTTGGCCATTGTTTTGATTTGGGCGTATTGTGCGCGAATCGCGGTTGTCAGACTGGCAATGCGGTTCAAATCTTTGCGCAGTCCTTCGGTCGAATATTCCAGACGGGGAACGGCTTCGCGCAGCAAAAGAGCGCTTCTCAGCGTGTCTTGCGGCGCCAAAGGCTGTGCCAGTAAAGCTTCCGTCGGTTTGAAGGCTAAAGACTGCAAAGCGGCCAAAACGTGCATGCGTTGGGCTTTGCGAATATCCAGCCGCTTTTTCATCACCCCTTGTTGCGCTTCAAATTCGGCCAACTTTTGTTCCAGCCGACTCAGACTTTCTTCCTGTTCCTGAATAGATCCCGCCGCCGCAACCATTTTCTTTCGCACGTCCAGAATTTCCTTTTGGACGCTTTGGGCTTTTTCGCGCAGTTTCTGATGTTCTTTTTTTGCCTGCTCGATCTGGCTGGTGACGCGGGACAGTTCGCTTTTTGCCGAATCGGGATTTTCCAATGCGGCAAACGAAAAGGACGCCGAACAAATCCCCGTCAAAAAGACAAGGCAAAGCAGTCCGGTCGTCCTTTTCAAAGCCATTCTTTACTTTACCAGCAGAGATTTACCCGTCATTTCCGCCGGCTGTTCAATGCCCAGCAGCTGCAAAAGCGTCGGCGCCAAATCCGCCAGACGTCCGCCTTCGCGCAGTTTATCGCCGTTCTGATCGTTGAACAAAACGACGGGGACTTCAAACGTCGTGTGCGCCGTGTAGGGGGCGCCAGTTTTTTCGTCCTTCATCAATTCGCAGTTGCCGTGATCTGCCGTGATCAGCATCACGCCGCCGACTTTCTTCATCGCTTCCTCCAAACGGCCGAGGCACTTGTCCACCGCCTGTGTCGCTTTGATCGCGGCGTCCAGAATGCCGGTGTGGCCGACCATGTCGCCGTTTGCGAAGTTGACGACGATAACATCGAATTTTTCCTTTTCGATCGCGTCAACCAGCGCGTCGCAGACTTCAAACGCGCTCATTTCCGGCTTCAGATCGTAAGTCGCGACTTTCGGGGACGGGATTAAAATCCGGTCTTCGCCCTTGAACAGGCGTTCTTCACCGCCGTTGAAAAAGAAGGTGACGTGCGCGTATTTTTCCGTTTCGGCGATACGCAGCTGCGTCCTGCCCAGGTTTGCAATGTATTCGCCCAGCGTATTTTTCAGATCCTTCGGCGGATAGGCGATCCGAACGTTCGGGATCGTGGCGTCGTAGGTCGTCATGCAGATGTAGCACAGGCCGTGCAGCACGATGCTGCGTTCAAAGCCGTCGAAGTCCGGATCCACGAAGGCGCGGGTGATCTCCCTGGCCCGATCCGGCCGGAAGTTGGCAAAGATAATGGAATCGCCATTTTGGATCGCATCGAATCCGTTACAGACCCGGGGCATGATGAATTCGTCGGTTTCATCGCAGTCGTAGGCTGCCAGCACAGCGTCTTTTCCGCCGATGCTGCCGGGCAGAACGGGTTCTGTCAGTGCATCGTAAGCGTCCTGTACCCGGTCCCAGCGATTGTCTCGGTCCATGGCGTAGTAGCGGCCCATAACGGAGCCGATACGGTAGGACGCCTCTAAAAAGCCTGCTTGCCGCGCCGCATTTTCCGCCTTTCCAGTGCGACTTCCATCTCTTCCACGTA
>JAFVEJ010000234.1 GCA_017476085.1 Alphaproteobacteria bacterium | reverse complement strand
ATCGCGACATCCGAAGCCACTTTAACATTCCCTTTCCGAATCGGCAGTATATCAAGCGCCTATAAGCATTAAAAGAGGTTTTTCTTGACTTCCTCTGCCAAGAAATACACCTTAGATAATATGGATACTTTTTTAAAAAATGTTATAGATACGGCTGTAAATTCGGCAAAAAAAGCTGCGGAATATCATGAAATTCCGGTATGCGCCGTTATTTTTTCTTCCGAAGCTCAAAAAATCATAGCTGTTTCCTCCAATCGGACGGAACAAGATCATGATCCGACCGCGCATGCGGAAATTTTAGCGATCCGGTCTGCCTGCTCCCTCTTGCAGCAAACGCGTCTGACGGATTATGATATGTATGTCACGCTGGAACCTTGCCCGATGTGCGCGGCAGCAATTTCTTTTGCCCGACTGCGGCGGTTATATTTCGGCGCTTACGACGTCAAAGGCGGCGGCGTTGATCATGGGTGTCGTCTTTACCAGAACACCGCGAATCTTTATGTGCCGGAAGTTTACGGCGGCATAGCTCAAACCCGATGCGAAGAATTGTTAACATCTTTTTTTAAAAAATTGCGCGGAGCCGGTTAATGACAAACAAACCTTTATTTATGAATACGCCCGCATTAACGGAAGATTTGCTTTCCGTCACAGAAAAACCGTCGGAACCGCTGTCCGTTACGGCTTTGTCTTTAACACTCAAAACGCTGGTCGAAAAAAGCTTTGCCAACGTTCGCGTCAAAGGAGAAATTTCAGGACTGAAAAAAGCGGCTTCGGGACATATTTATTTTGCCTTAAAAGACGAAGAATCCGTCCTGGACGGTGTTTGTTGGCGCGGTGGAGCCGCCAAACTCGGCATCGTTCCTCAGGACGGACTGGAAGTTGTCTGTTCGGGAAAAATTACGACCTATCCCGGACGTTCCAAGTATCAAATGATTGTCGAAACAATGGAAGCGGCCGGCGTCGGCGCTTTATTGAAATTATTGGAAGAACACCGGCAAAAATTGGAAGCGGAGGGACTATTTTCCCTTGCGCGCAAAAAACCGATTCCTTTTCTGCCCGAAGTAATCGGAGTCGTCACGTCGCCGACCGGCGCGGTCATCCGCGATATTATGCATCGTTTAAACGACCGCTTTCCCCGACGCGTCCTGCTGTGGCCGTCTTTAATGCAGGGGGAGGAAGCCGCCGAACAGGTTGCCCGGGCAATCCGCGGTTTTAACGCCATTCCGAAAGACGGACTGGAAACGCCGGACGGATTGCTGCCTCGTCCGGATGTGTTGATTGTCGCGCGCGGCGGCGGTTCTCTGGAAGATTTATGGGCTTTCAACGAAGAAGTTGTCGTCAGAGCCGCGGCCGAATCAGAAATCCCGTTAATTTCCGCCGTCGGCCATGAGACGGATACGACTCTGATTGATTATGCGGCCGACTTGCGCGCGCCGACACCGACAGGCGCCGCCGAAAAAGCCGTTCCCGTCCGTCAGGAATTACAGCTGCAGCTGACCGAAACGGACATTCGGCTGCAGCGAGGAGTCAATCGCTTTTTGCGCGAACAGGAAAACATCCTCGGTGGTTTGTCGCGCGGCTTGCCTTCACTGGATCAGATCGTTGCGGAACAAACTCAACGGTTGGACGATCGTGCGGAACGAATGGACAACGCCTTTAAAACTTTTTTCCAAAATAAAAAAAGCTTTTTGGACACTTCGGCCTTACGTCTTACCCGCCCCGACGCTTTGCTGGAACGAGCCAGGAACCGTCTGTTCCAGGCTGCACTGCCTTTGGAAGGACAAATCAAAAGTTTTATCGCCCAGACGGAAAATCGTTTTCAAACAGCTTCCCGTCTGCTAGAAAGTTTCTCATACGAACGGATTCTGGAACGCGGTTTTATTTTAGCTTTGACGCCGCAGGGCAAACCGGTCACAACCGCGGCTCAGGCGGTTTGCTGCTCCGAATTGCTTTTAAAGTTTTCAGATGATACGCTTCATGTGTCAACAAACGAAAAAACGCATAAAGTCTCCAAAAAACAGATCCGACATGAGAACGATGACAAACAAGGACGGTTGTTATGAAAAAACTTTTTATGCTCCCGATTTTATCTGCAACGATAACCGCCGCTTGCGCCGCGGAAGCTCCCGTTTTGTTTTTGCATGGACAAATACGGCAGGGAGAAATGCTGTTCGGTTTTGCTTCTCCCGGATCGCAGATAACAATTAACGATGAACAAATTACCGCCAGAAAAGACGGCTGGTTTGCTGTCGGAATCGGACGGGATGACACCGGAATCCTGACTTTTAAAGCCGTTAAAGACGGGAAACAAACCGAACGTTCTTACAAAATCAATCCTCGCGAATGGCGCGTTCAGCGCATAGACGGACTGCCGCAAAACACGGTAACCCCTTCACAGGAAGAACAGGAACGCATTGCTGCCGAAATGGTTTTAGCTAAAGAAGCCCGCCAAAAAAACGTCGATAAAGAATTGCCGTTGTGTTTTTCCATGCCGGCACAAGGCCGCATTTCCAGTGTTTACGGCTCGCAGCGCATTTTAAACGGCGTTCCGAAAACGCCGCATAATGCATTAGACATTGCCAATAAAGAAGGCACTCCCATTACTTCTCCGGCGGACGGCATCGTTTTGCTGGTTCATAACGATATGTTTTTATCGGGAAAAACCGTTTTAATCGGACATGGACAAAACGTCGTAACCAGTTATATCCATATGAGCAAAATTGAGGTTAAAGAGGGACAATTCATCAAAAAAGGCGAAAAAATCGGACAAATCGGTATGACGGGACGTGCGACCGGGCCGCATTTGCATTGGGTTGTTTCTTGGAAAAACAAACGCGTTGACCCGCAAGTGTTTTTAAAAAATTCCGAAAAATTCTGTCCTGTTCAAACAACGGAACAATCTTTCGATCTCAAAGAAGAAAAGAGGTAAAACACCATGACAAAGAAACTGTCCTTAACCATCTTAACCGGCATTTGTCTCCTTTGGGCGGCAAACGCTTCGGCGCAAATGTTTTACAACACCAAATCCAATTTTGATAAAACGGGCTCAACTTCTTACAGTGCTTCCGGTCCGAAAATACCCGATATGGATGAAACGGGAAAAGAAGAGCTCCCTTTTGAAAAAATTGTCTCTCAGCCTATTCGGGAACGTATTCGCGCGGATGCCGCTTATATCGTCGGAGAACCTGAAGAAACACTTTGTTACGGCATTGCGCGCAAAAGCCCCAAAAAACGCAGCGCGACCATACAAGGATACGCTCATACCGGAAACTGCGGTTCTTTGAACGAAACAGGCATGGCTGAAATTCAAAGCAAACTTTTCAGTGCCGAAAGTTATGATATGAATATTATGAAAATTGCGTCCTGCGTTATTAATCCCAAACTGATTCTGAGATTCAGAAAAGGATTTGATTTTGTAGACCTTCTTTTGTCCGGCGGCAACTGCCCGGCCGTTTTTTTCCTGTATGGCGGAGAAACAAGAGAATTTTCCGCCAAACCGATCAAAGAATGGCTGGACACTTTTATTGAAGCTGTTTCCAACGATCTGGAACCGGTCGACTCTGCCGAAATGGAAAAAGCGGCCGGCCGTATGTTCAAAAAAAGAACAGCCGAAGAAGAAACTGCTTCCGAACCCCAACCTCAACAAGCGGCGCCTAAAATGTGGGGAAGACGCGTGATCAAACCTCAGGAAAACGAACCGGATACACAAACGGATCTTTCCGTTCCGCCGCCGCCAAAATAAAAATAACGTACAAAAAAGCATCCGAAAAAAGGAGGCTT
>JAFVEJ010000233.1 GCA_017476085.1 Alphaproteobacteria bacterium | reverse complement strand
GAAGACTGTTCTTTACTCGCGCCGAACGGTCCCGATACCGCAATCGCGGGCAGTTTTTCTTTGCCGATATTTTTCGGCAGATATAAATCGCCAACCAGTTTGATGCCGAAACGGTTTTTAAAAGAAACTTTCTTCACCGTCACTTTTTCGCTTTTTTCAAACGTTTTGTCCCAACGGCAGCAAGAGCATCCGCCCAGCAAAATGGACACAACCGCCAAAGCCGCAACACCGAACGATTTTATTTTCATCTTTTTTCCTTTCATTGATAGTTTTTCTTTTCATGATAGAGAAGTCTTTGGATATATCAAATATTTTATTTCTATATTTAATTATTGAATTTTTCTATATCTTAAATCATAATCAAAGTATGGAAATACGCGTTTTAAAATATTTTTTGGAAGCCGCGCGGGAAGGCAGCATGACCAAAGCCGCGCAAAAGCTGAACGTTACTCAGCCGACAATGTCCAAACAGCTGAAAGATCTAGAAGCCGAATTGGGACAGAAGTTGTTTACGCGCACGAATTACAATATCAAACTGACTGCGGCGGGACGGACGTTGCAAAAACGGGCGGAAGATATCGTTACTTTGGCAAACAGGACTGTTGCGGAGTTCAAATCCGACCAAAAAGCTTATGAGGGGGATATTTATGTCGGATGCCCCGAATCGGCTTCGATTAAATACTTTGCCCGTGCGGTCAAAGCGGTTCAAAGCAAATATCCCCGCATCCGCTGCAACCTGTACAGCGGCAATCTGGCCGACGTAACGGAGCGACTGGACAGGGGCTTGTTGGATTTTGCGTTGGTAATGGATTATGTCGATTTGAATAAATACGCTTATCTGGATATTCCGGCACATGACATTTGGGGCGTCGTTATGCGCAAAGACGATCCTTTGGCTGATAGGAAGAGTATGAACGTCGGCGATTTATATCATCTGCCGCTGATTTGTTCGCGGCAAGGAATCAATATCGATTTTCCGAAATGGTTCGGCGCTGATTTAGACAAGCTGAATATCGTCGCTACCTTCAATCTGGGCTATAACGCTTTTATTATGGTACGCGAAAGCGTCGGTTACGCCGTATCTTACGACCGTTTGGCGGATACGCATGAAAACAGCGATTTAAAGTTCATTCCGCTTGAAAATATTCCGCCGTCGGAAATGAAGCTGATTTGGCGTAAATCTCAGGTTTTTTCTCCGATTGCCGCTCTTTTGCTGGAAGAATTGAAAAAAGCATAAAAAAGGATTTTTGTGAAAATTTTTATACAAAAAACTTGACATTTTTGTCACAAAAGTTATTCTGAAATTGTTATTGTTATTAATGGAAGTTAAAGTGCCATGTCCAAATACGAAGATTTTTTAAAAAACGTCTATGTTCGCAGATTTCCCAGCGGTGTTGAAAATGAAACATCCAGAGGGACTCTGAAAAAAGCGTTTAATAACGACCAGAAATACGATCAGTCGCCGGAACGTATGGAACGGCTGAAAAAAATGCTGAAAAAGAGCCAGATCGGCCGCGAAACGCTGGAGTTTTTGGAAGAAAAGGGATCGAAGCTGATCTTTGAAAAAATGCCGTATTACGGTTATTTCAGCCCCGAAGAAAATATTGTCGCGCTCAGCCCTCGTTTTTCTGATGAAGATTTGGCGATTACCTTCGTTCACGAAGTTCGCCATGCGCGTCAGGATTCCATTATGACAAACACGTCTTCCGATATGACGCCGGAAACTTTGTTAAAGAACGGCTTTATGATTGAAGCTGACGCCTGTGCCGCCGAATGCGTTTTGGCGCATCAGATGATGGAGCAGGGCGATAATTCGATTTTTGAAGCGCATCAGAAAACCGCTTATGCACCGATGAGCACGGCCTTTGAAAAAGAATTTGCAAAATCTCATGATTGGAATAAAGCGCGCGACGCCGCTTTTATGGAATGGTACAATTTGCCTGTTAAGCCGGGCTATGCCGATCAATACATTGATTTTATGAAAGAGATTGTCAAAAACAATGATTCGGCCGATTTCAGAACGGATATGGACGTAAAGAAAATGGCGCAGAAACTGTGCTTGGATTCGAACGGCGAATGCTATATCCAAAATCCGAAAAAACTGGAATCGCCAGAAAAGCTGAATGTCAGCGAAAAGCAAGCCAATACGATGATCCAGACATTAAAAACGTTCATCAGACGTCAAAATCGTTCGGCCGAACGGTTGGGATTAGACAAGATTCATGTCGGACATGCAGACGGATCTTATACGACGGTTCGCGAAGAAATGAAAAAAGCAAAGGCAAAAGAGAATGCCAATGCGGCTATCCGCAACGCTTCAAAAGGCAAGGGCGGTCGCTAGAAATTCTTTTGATACAAAAAATCCCCGCGTTTGCGGGGATTTTTTTAGTCGGTTATATTTAACAATCTTTGCGCCATTTCATAGGCTTTTTGCTTGTAAACCGGAAAATCCGTTTCCCGCACCCGCGCTTTGTGCGGTTCGTCGAATAAATCGCAGTCGTACTTGGAATAGTCGGTAAACTGATATGTATCATAGGCATAAAGCGTTTCCGAATATCCGAACACATGGCGCAGGCTGTTTTCGTTTTCATCAAGAACCGTCAGGTAGTTGATTTTTTCCGCCAAATTTTCGGGACAGTTCATCGTCATAATGACGCCGACGGGAAGCGTTTTGTCCAATACTCTTTTTACCCCGCCTTTCCCGTCCTTCATATAGGTGTGTGCGGGAAACATGAACCGTTCCAGAAAGCTTCTGAACATTCCGGTCGGATAGGAATGATAAACCGGACTGCCGACAATGACGGCGTCGGCAGCCAGACATTTTTCCAGAACGGGGCGCAAATCGTCCTTATAAAAGCACAGGCCGTTTGTCGTGTTTCCTTTTCTTTTGCAAACAAGACAACTGACACAACCTTTATAGTTCAAATCATACAGATGAACGAATTCGACTTGCGCGCCGGCGTCTTCCGCGCCCCTCTGCGCTTCTTTCAGCAACGTCGCCGTATTGAAATTTTTTCGGGGACTGCCGTTCAAAATAACAACTTTTTTCATAGCTTGTCTTTCTATACCGATTTTTTGACATCGGCGACGATCTGTTCCGTCGTCATACCGAGCTGTTTTAATAATTCCTGCGGATCGTAACGGTCATAGAACTCCTTATGCAGACCGTAGTTTCTGACTTTCATCTCCGATGCTGCATAGAACGCCGCGACCCTCTGTCCGAAACCGCCATCTATGACGCCGTCTTCCAACGTCAGGACAAGCCGGTGATCTTTTGTCAAACCGTTCAGCATTTTTTCATCAAGACCGGACGCGAAACGCGGATTGATCAAAGTCGGTTTGAATCCGCATTCCTTTTCGATCTGTTCCGCCAGTTCCTGCCCGCGCTGATAGAAATCGCCCAGAGCCATAATCGCGACTTTTTCGCCCGCCCGTTCGATTTTCGACGTGTTGATGTTGCCGAAATCCGTATCGGTAACGCGCGACGTTACCTCGTTTCCGGGCATAATGATCATCACGGGGTGTTCCCTCTGATCCACCGACCAGTCGAGCATCGCGAGGTATTCCTCTTTCGAAGTCGGCGCCAGAATAACCAGATTCGGAATGTTCGCAAAAGCGGGAATCGTAAATATCCCCAGATGCGTTACGTCGGTCAATCCGTCGAAAGAAGCGTAGTTCAGCAAAATCGTAACCGGATTGTTGTTGATGCAGACGTCCTGAGAAATCTGGTCGTAAGTGCGTTGAATGAACGTCGAATTCGTAACGACCAGCGGCTTTCCGCCGGCTTTGGCGACGCCCGAAGCCATCGCGACGGCATGTTCTTCGGCGATGCCGACATCGACGTATTGCGCCCCCAGTTGCGCGCGCAGATCGGCGCTCAGACCGGCGGTCATCGGCATCGCGGGCGTGATGACGACGAAATCCTTGTCCTTTTTCGCCTTGTCCATAATGTAGCCGCACGTCAGACCGGTATAGCTTTCATCGGGGAAGGAAACGTTCCATTGTCCCGTTTCCTTGTCGAACGGCATGCACCAGTGCCAGGCTTCGCGGATTTCCTCCGCCAACTTATATCCTTTTCCTTTCTGCGTGTTGATATGAACGACGATCGGATGATCTATGTCTTTGACTTTTCGGAACAGCCTGATCATCGCCTGAATGTCGTTGCCGTTTTCCTCGTAGACGTAATCCAACCCCAGAGCTTTAAAAAGATTGTTGGCCGCCGCGCCTTTCGTTTCGCGCAGTTCGTTCAGGTTTTTATACAGCCCGCCGTGTACTTCGGCGATGGACTGCTGATTATCGTTGACGATGATAATCAAATTCGAGTTCAGTTCCGAACCCGCGAAATCCAAAGCTTCCAAAGCTTCACCGCCCGAAAGGGATCCGTCGCCGATCAACGCGACGACGTTTTCTTTGCCGCCTTTCAAATCGCGCGCTTTTGCCAGACCGGTCGCCAAAGAAACGGACGTGGACGTGTGCCCGACGTTGAACAGGTCGTGTTCGCTTTCTTCGGGGTTCGTGTAACCGGAATCCTCTTTGAAGCATTCGTCTTTAATATAGCCGTCTTTGCGTCCCGTCAGCATTTTATGCGGATAGCTTTGATGCGACACGTCGAAAACGAATTTGTCTTTCGGCGAATCAAACACATAGTGCAAAGCGATCGTCGCTTCGACGATGCCGAAGTTCGGCCCGAAGTGTCCGCCTATTTTCGTCAGACGGTTGAACAAGGCTTCGCGGATGTCGCCCGCCAACGTTTCCAGTTCGGCGGGATTCAATTTTTTCACGTCCGCCGGAGAAGTGATTGTTTTCAATATGTCGTACATTTCTTTTTTTCCTTATTTTCTGATGAATTTTTGGTCGGATTCAGGCTGATCGCCTTTTTCCGGCGTATAGCGTTCGACTTTCATATGCAGATCGTATTTTTCGCGCAACTCCGCTATCGTCTTCATCATCGGCGTCGCGTGATGCGCGTCGATCGCCGCCTGATTTTCCCAGGCGTCGATCAGCAAAACGGTTTCGGGATCGTTCGCCGGATAGAAGTATTCGTAACGCAGGTTGCCTTTTTCGGCGCGGATCTTCGCCGCCGTCCCGCTCGCTTCCATTTCTTCGGCGAACTTGCGCGCGGCGCCGTCCCTGCCGGTGTAACGGATATTGACCGTTACGCCCGCGTTCTTTTTTTCTCTCAAAGACAGTCCCTCCGCCGTTCCCAAAAGAACCAACGCCGCGACCAGAAGACATATTTTTACGGTTTGCATAAAGCCTCCTTTTTTACAGCCATTCGGACGCCCATTTTTACAGGTCTTCGGCCGAAACGCCGCTTGGAAAGCGCTTGCCCTCAAGGACTTTCGCTTTCGGCGCCAAAGCCTGCATGTTTTTGCCGGAATCCCCGATGCCCGAACTGCCTGAAGTCGCAAACGGAACAACCGTTTTTCCCGAAAAGTCATACGCTTCCATAAACGTGTCGATGATGGACGGTTCACGATACCACCAGATCGGAAAGCCGACGAAAACGACATCGTATTGCGCCATGTTTTCGACTTTGGAAGCGATCGCCGGACGGCTGTTTCCGTCGTTCATTTCAACGGAACTTCTGCTCTGCTTGTTTGTCCAGTCCAAATCCGCATCCGTGTAGATTTGAACAGGCTTGATTTCAAACAGATCGGCGCCCGTCGCTTTCGCCAGTCTGTTCGCCACGCCCGCCGTCGTTCCGCTGGCGCTGAAATAAGCCACCAAAGCTTTTTTATTGCTCATTACCTTGTCCTCCGCCCGAGATTGAAAAGTTGTAAAAAATGTCAAAACCGCCAAAACGGCCGATAAAAACTTTTTCATTATGCGTCTCCTATTTTTTTGCCCAATTCATACGCCTGTCGGGGATACTTTGTGCCCTCCACCGCGCCGACCGGCCAGACGCCCGAAGCGATGACCCGCCCCGCGTCCGTCCAACCCAAGTAATTTAACAGCGTTTCATAGTGCGAAACGATCGGTTTGG
>JAFVEJ010000232.1 GCA_017476085.1 Alphaproteobacteria bacterium | reverse complement strand
TCTATCGGCTGTGTCGAGCTGGAAAATCATATGCCGACCGGAAAAACGTATTATCAGCTGATCAATCCCGAACGCGATGTGCCGGAAGAAGTTGTTAAAGTTCACGGATTAACAAACGATATTTTGGACAAGGAACCGCCGTTTCGCGATATTGTCGATGATTTTCTTGCGTTTATCGGAGATTCTCCTCTGGTTATTCATAAAGCCGAATTTGATATTAAATTCATCAATGCGGAATTGTCTTGGATTAAACGCGATCCTATTCCGATGGACAGAGCGATCGATACTTTGCTGATCGCAAAGCGAAAATTTCCGGGGTCCCGTGTCAATCTGGACGAACTTTGCCGACGGTTCGGCATTGACAATACAAAACGTACAAAACACGGAGCTTTATTAGACTCTGAACTTTTAGCCGAAGTCTATCTGGAGCTTTTGGGGGGACGGGAGCCCGGATTTGTTCTCGGCATGAAAAAAGAGGAAAGCGTGTTGGAAATCAAGGCGCGTTCGACCGAAAACGTTAAAAAGCCCCGTAAAGAACCGCGTCCTGCCGTTTTTTTGGAAGGGGAAGCGGAAAATCACGAGGCTTTTTTAAAAAAATTAAAAGATCCGATGTGGCTCAGTTAACCGTAGCGGCGTCTTTTTCTTTTTTTAATTCTTCCAATCGCTTGTGATACAAACCGACAAAATCAATCGGATTGATCATCAAGGGCGGAAATCCGCTTTCACGCGTTAAATCGGCGATAATGTTGCGCGCAAACGGAAATAACAGACGCGGAATTTCAATCAGCAAAATCGGTTCGATATGTTCCGGCGCAACCTGAACGGTCGCGATACAGCCGTATTCTACTTCACACAAAAAAGCTACCTTGCCTTCCGCTTTGGCTTCCGTTTTAATTTTCAAAGCGACTTGATAAACCGTATCCTGAACTTTACCTGCTTGTACGTCAACGTTAACGTTGATTTCCGGATTGGTTTTCAGTTCAGTAAAAATTTGGGGAACGTGAGGGGCTTCGAAAGAAATATCTTTGACAAATTGTGCATTAATCGCAATAGCAACCTGCTGCTGTTCATTATTTTCGGTAGTATTTTCGCTCATTTAATGTATTCTCCTGGATTAAAAATCTGCTATACTCTATCCTAATTAAATCAGGAAAGAAAGAAAGAAGGTTAAAAATTATGTCACAACAGTTTCAATTTTTGGATATCGTCTTTTTGGGAATAATTGTTTTGCTGTTAATCAATCGTTTGCGCAGTGTTTTGGGAACGCGTCCTTCTTCCGATAATTCCGTTAAAAGCGAAACGGAACAATCTGCAAAAGTTCTTGATATTTCCGAATACAGGACATTGGAAAGTGCGACCGGTTCAAAAATGGAACAAGATATTGCCGCCAGTACGGAATTTGAAGAAGATTCCGAAGTTGTCCAAAATTTGAAAAAAATTAAAGAGGCTTTTCCTTCTTTCGATTTAGTCGATTTTATGCAAAAAGCGCCGCGGGCGTTTGAATACATTGCTTTGGCTTTTGCCGGCGGAGACAAGGATAGCCTGAAACCGCTGTTAAGCGAAAATATTTACAAAAGCTTTGAAAAAGCTATTGATAAGCGCAAGGAACATAATGAAACAGCCGAATTTAGTTTGATCGGATTTAAATCCATTAAGCTGACGGATGCCAAAATGTTCGGCAGCGAAGTGGAATTAACCGTCGAATTTGAAACCGAACAGACGAATATTGTTAAAAATGCCGACGGAGAGGTCATTATCGGCGATCCGACATATATCGAAACGGTGACCGATATTTGGACGTTAAAAAAGAATATGCGTTCGGCCGATCCTGTTTGGGTCTTAACCGCAACACACAGTAAATAAATTTATTTGATGAAACGTACCGTTATTGTTTGCTGCGCCGTTTTAATCGCCGGCTTGTCGTTTTATTTCAGAAAAACGTCCGAGCAGTCTGTCCGTTCTGTTTCTTTTTTGCCGAAGACATTGAAAAACGTGCAGCTTTCCGCAATTAATTTCAGTCAATTAAACGGATTTGAAAAAGACAATGTTTTGGAAGCGTTGCCGGCTTTGCGCAAATCTTGTTTTGTTTTGCAAAAAAAAGATAAAAGCTGGCAGTCTGTTTGCAAAGGGCTCGGTAAATCTTTTCAATCCGATGCCGCGCTGAGGGCGTTTTTGAAAAAAAATTTGCAGCCTTTTTTGGTAAATAACGGACAAAAAGGTTTATTTACAGGTTATTATGAACCGGAAATAGAAGGATCTTTGGTTAAAACAAAAGAATATGACACGCCGGTTTACGGACTTCCGCAGGATATTGTTCGAATTGATTTGGGGAAATTTAATTCAAAATATAAAGGCGAAGTCTTGTTCGGCAAACTGGAAGGAAAAGAAATAGCGCCCTATTTGACGCGAAAAGAAATAGAAACAGGAAAGGTAAAGTTTCCTGCGGATATTATCGCTTGGGTCAAAGAACCTGTCGATTTGTTTATTCTGCAAATTCAGGGGTCCGGAATTTTAAAATTGCCTGACGGCAATAAAATAGGAATAGGCTATGATGGCAATAACGGCCATGCTTTTACCGGAATCGGAAGCGTTATGGCAAAAAAAGGATTATTGAAAAAAGGCGTTTATACGATGTCGGAAATCAGGGATTGGCTGATCGCTAACCCTCAACAGGCTCAAAACATGATGCATGAAAATAAACGTTATATCTTTTTTAAAAAATTGAACAAACCGGGAGCAATAGGAGCAATGGGCGTTCCTTTAACAACAGGCAGAAGTTTAGCCGTTGATCCGGCTTATATTCCTTTAGGCAGTTTTTTATGGCTGCAGACAGATCATAATAAAACGTCGTTGAATCGTCTGATGACGGCGCAGGACACCGGCAGCGCAATCAAAGGCGCCGTTCGGGGGGATTTTTTTTGGGGAACCGGAAAACAAGCTTTGAAAGAAGCTGGGAGTATGAGGAGCCTGGGAACCTATTTTTTACTGTTGCCGAAAGGGGCATATCAAAATGAATAAATTTTCCATACAACCGCCGACGCGGGAAGACATGGTCGTTTTTCAGGGCCTTCAGCGCGCTTTGGTCGAAAGAAAGGCTTTTATCAGAGTTGATTTTAAAAAACTAAACAAATTTAAATCCCCGTTTTTCAACCCGTGGGAAAATGTGTTGCCGTTGTTGTTTATTTTAATTATTTCTTTGCTGCTGATGATCTTTCGCAATTTGATTATAGGAACAACGGCGCTGTTGGTTTTGTGTGTCGTATATGCTCTTTCAATGCCTTATTTTTTAGAACCGTTTATGCAAAACCGTGTCACAAAGCGCATTGTTCCCAGAATAGAAAAATTTTTAATTGCTTGGCGATACGGCGGGATTTCCATTGTACTGACGGCTGATTCCAAGTATTCCTGTCAGGCGCCTTTAGGAAATTGGCAGTATTTCACACGAACTTATTTTTCGGATTTGATTCCGCAGGATATGATAGAAGATGAAGAAAAAAATGCCTGAAGACAACGACGATCAGGCTTTATGGAAAGCGGTAACTGAAACAGTCAAGCCTTTAAATTCAAAGACGCCTGCCAAAAAAGCGGAATATGTTTCTTTGCGTAAAAAACTGACGGTTGATGTTCATCCGTCCCGCCACAGTCCCGATTTCGACTATACGGTTTGCGCCCCTTTGACCGAAGGTGATCTGCACGCGATGGATAAAAAAACGGGACAGCGTTTCAAAAGCGGCGCGATGCGGATCGATGCGCGGTTGGATATGCACGGTTATACGTTGGAAAAAGGTTTTGAAGTGCTGAAGAATTTTATTCACGATCAAAGCCGCCGGAACGCCAGATGTCTGCTGATAATCACCGGAAAGGGCGGTATGCTTGGCCGCGGCGTTTTAAAAGCCGAAATGCCGGTCTGGATGAATTCGGCGGAAATACGAAGCTTGATTTTGTCTTATACGACGGCTCAACCGAAAGACGGCGGCGACGGGGCTTTTTATGTTCTTTTAAAACGGAACAGAACGTGATAAGACAGGTTCGACAAAGGTTTTAAGGGATTACAAAATGAGTGCCACGATTTTTGCGCCGGCGACGGCTTTGGGAAAAGCGGGAGTGGCCGTTGTGCGCATTTCCGGTCCGCAGGCTTTGCAGGCGGTTCATCTGATGACGCCGATTCAAAATCCCGTTCCCCGCAAAGCGGTTTTGACGGAGATCCGCTCGCTTGACGGCGTTCAGATTGACGAAGCTCTGGTCATATTTTTTCCGATGCCGAACAGCTTTACGGGTGAAAATGTGGTTGAATTTCAAACGCACGGCGGACGGGCGATCACGGCGATACTGTTGACGGAACTGGCAAAAATAGACGGTTTCAGACCGGCGGAACGCGGCGAATTCACCAGACGCGCGGTTGAAAACGGAAAAATGGATCTGACTGCCGCTGAAGGGTTGGCCGATTTGGTCGATGCCGAAACGGAACAACAAAGACGGCAGGCTTTACGTCAGATGAACGGGGCTTTGGCCGGAATTTATGAACGTTGGCACGCGGAGTTGATGCACGTTCTGGCGTGGATGGAAGCGTACATCGATTTTCCGGAAGAGGAAATCCCCGAAAGCGTTTCCGCCGAAGTCCGCGGAAAAATAACGGCTTTGAAAGAAGAGATCGAAAAACATCTGAACGACGGACGACGCGGGGAAAGATTGCGCGACGGGCTTCAAATCGCAATCATCGGCGCGCCGAACGCGGGCAAATCCAGTTTGATGAACCGTTTGGCGCAACGTGATGTGGCTATCGTCTCTTCCACGGCGGGAACGACGCGCGACGTGATAGAGGTGCGCTTGGACATCAACGGTTATCCGGTGATCGTCGCGGATACCGCGGGACTGCGCGACACGGCGGAGGAAATCGAAGCCGAAGGCGTGCGCCGCGCCAAAGCCAGAGCGGAGGAGGCCGACCTCGTCCTGTGGCTGACGGACGCAAATGCGGCAAAGGACGAAACGGAAACGCTCGGACTGAATCCTGAAAAAATCATTCCGATTATGAACAAAGCCGATCAGGTTCCGGCGCAAAACGACGGCAATTTCTGGATTTCCGCCAAAACGGGGCAGGGGCTTGACGCTTTGTTGAAAAAAATCGGAAAGTATGTCGAAGACACGCTTTCAATGCGTGAAGAACCGTCTTTAACCCGTCTGCGCCACCGCAAAGCGTTGGAGGAATGCGTCGGATTTTTAAATTCCTCTTTAAACGCGCCAGAAATAGAGTTAATGACGGAAGACCTGCGTATGGCGATGCGTTCTTTGGGGAAAATCACCGGTCAGGTGCAGGTGGAAGAATTGCTTGATGTTATTTTTAAAGATTTTTGCATAGGAAAATGATGACGGATACGTTTGATGTGATTGTTGTCGGCGGCGGACACGCCGGTTGTGAAGCGGCGGCGGCGGCGGCGCGTATGGGCGCGAAAACGGCTTTGGTAACGCATAAGATTTCCACGCTGGGGGAAATGTCGTGCAATCCGGCGATCGGCGGATTGGGAAAAGGCCATCTGGTGCGTGAAATCGACGCTTTGGATGGTGTGATGGGACGTGTCGCCGACAAAGCCGGAATCCAATTCCGTATGTTGAACAGTTCTAAAGGTCCGGCTGTTCAGGGATTGCGCACGCAGGCGGACAGAAAGCTTTACCGGCAAGCCATGCAGGCGGAACTGCTGAATTATGAAAACCTGACCGTCATCGAAGCCGCCGTCGAAGGCCTGATGTACCGCGAAAATCCGGCACAAGTAACAGGCATTGTTACATCGGATGGAACGCAATACGCGGCGGGGGCTGTCGTCCTGACGGCCGGAACGTTTCTGCACGGACTGATGCACGTCGGGGAAACAAAGACGGTCGGCGGCCGTGTCGGCGAAATTTCCTGTGAACATTTGTCCGATTTTCTGTTGCGTCTGGGATTGCGTGTCGGCCGGTTGAAAACGGGAACTCCGGCAAGACTGGACGGCAAAACAATTAATTATGATATTTTACAGCGGCAGGAAGGGGACGCCGATCCCGAACCTTTTTCTTTTCTGGACGATAAAATCACGACGCCGCAGATCGCTTGCTATATCACGGCAACAAATGCGAAAACGCATGAAATCATTCGCGCCAATATGCACCGCGCGCCTTTGTTTTCGGGACAAATCAAAGGAGTCGGCCCGCGTTACTGCCCCAGTATCGAAGACAAACTGGTCAAATTCGCCGACAGGGATTCCCATCACGTTTTTCTGGAACCGGAAGGGTTGGACGACGATACGGTTTATCCGAACGGCATTTCCACCTCTTTGCCCGCCGATGTGCAGGACGCGATGATCCATTCGATCAAAGGCTTGGAAAACGTGCGGATCATTCGCCCGGGATATGCGATTGAGTATGACTATGTCGATCCTTTGGAAATGCGGACGACTTTGGAAACGAAAAAAGGATCCGGCTGGTTCATCGCAGGGCAGCTGAACGGCACGACCG
>JAFVEJ010000231.1 GCA_017476085.1 Alphaproteobacteria bacterium | reverse complement strand
GGGCGTTTTTTTAAAGAAAAACATTTGAGGAAACAACCTGTTTTGACATATAAAAGAATAAAGTGAAAAAGCTAATGAGGCTGATATGTATATCATTACAGGCTGTGCGGGCTTTCTGGGATCTAATCTGGCGGCCGGCTTGGAAGAGCGGGAAATGGGCGAGATCAATATTGTTGACCGTTTCCAAAAAGACAACAGATGGCGCAATATCGCCAAGCGTTCTTTAAGAGAAATTGTTTTTCCTGAAAAACTGTTTGAGTATTTGGATCGTCATGCTGACAGCGTGGATGCTGTCATTCATATCAATTATACGGGATTTATTGATGAAAATGATGTGGATTCGCTGATAGAGGAGCGAGTTCATTTAACATTCAGACTGTGGACATGGTGTGCCGAACATCAAAAACCGTTTGTTTATGATTCGACGGCCGGTGTTTACGGAGACGGGGCGTTGGGATTTAAAGATGACGATTCCGCCGAGGCGTTGGCAAAACTTCGGCCGTTGTCGGCGGAAGCGTGGACAAAGTTGTTTTTGGATCGCAAAATCGTTGATACGATTAACCGCGGAGAAATCGTTCCGCCGCAATGGATAGGCTTGCGCTGTTTTAATCTGTATGGTCCGAACGAATATCACAATACCCGTCATCAAAGCGTTATTCCAAGAATTTATAACGCTGCAAAGAACGGTAAACTGTTTCCGTTATTTAAATCGGATAATCCGACGTATAAAGACGGCGAGCAGATGCGTGATTTTATGTGGATTAAGGATACGGTTGACGTGATTTTATGGTTGTTGGAACATAAAGAAGTCAGCGGTTTATTTAACATTGGCACTGGACAGGCGCGCACATATGCCGATGTTTTAAAAGCGGTTTATGAAGCGGTTGGCGAAGAGCCTGAAATGGACTTTATGGATTTGCCGGCGGAAATCAAAGGACAGTACCAATACTTTACGCAAGCCGATATTCAAAAGCTTAGAACGGCCGGATACACAAAGCCTTTTACCTCTTTGGAAGACGGAGTAAAACAGTACATCCAAGGGTATCTGGAGCAATCGGATCCGTACAGATAGCGGGAGAACGATATGGTTTATAAAGGAATTGATTTTCCGGATATTGATCCGGTCGCTGTTCATATCGGCAGTTTCGGCATACGATGGTATTCTTTGGCATATTTAGCCGGAATTATGTTGGGCTGGTTTTTAATGCGCAGAATGGCGCGGCGGTATCCGAGTCCGGTTACGCAAAAGATGATAGACGATCTTGTTTTTTGGGTTACGGTCGGATTGATTGCGGGCGGTCGGATCGGCTATGTTCTGTTTTATAATTTCGGATATTATTTGGAAAATCCGGTGCAGATTTTTACCCTGTGGAAAGGCGGAATGTCTTTTCATGGCGGTTTGCTCGGTGTGATTTCAGCCGTTTTTTTCTATGCGCGCAGTGTGAAAGTCGGCTTTTTTCAATTTACGGACATTTTGGCGTGCGTTGTGCCGGTCGGATTGTTTTTCGGGCGTTTGGCGAATTTTATTAATTCGGAATTGTTCGGTCGGGTAACCGTTTCTGTTCCATGGGCAATTATTTTTCCGAACGGAGGTCCTTTGCCGCGTCATCCCAGTCAATTATATGAAGCCGGTTTTGAAGGGATCTTTTTATTTTGTGTTTTGTACTTTTTGTGGACGACCAGCGTTTGGATTCGGATTCGTCCGGGGTTTATATAGGGGTTATTTTTAGTAGGATATGCGATTATTCGCAGTGTCGTTGAAAATTTCAGAGAACCGGATGCGCAGATCGGATTTTTATTCGCGCGCGTTACGATGGGACAAATGCTGACGATACCGATGTTAATCGCCGGTTTGTGGATAATGCTTTGGGCGGCAAAAAAATCTTAGACAATGGGATATTTCTCTGTTATTTCATAACAAAGGAATAACGGATGTTCTGGCAAGAGGAATTATGCCGATAAACTTCAGGAAAAGAGGGGTATTCAAAACAATCGTTTCACTTGTTCGCGTGAAGCTGATAGCCCCTATGATTCGATCTAAAAATCCGCCTGAAGTAACAGCGCGCGGCGCGATGATCGGTATGGCTTGGGCGATGACGCCGTTGGTCGGCGTTCAGATGTATCTGGTCTTTATGACATGGCTGTTTACCAAAAGATTTTTCAAGTGGGATTTCAGTTTGCCGGTTGGGTTGGCATGGACATGGATTACCAACGTTTTTACGATGCCTCCGTTTTATTATACGTTTTATGTTACCGGCAAAATAATGATGGGCGAATTTGCCGAACGGACGACATACGCTAAGTTTTATAATCTGATCAAAACTGTTTTGGCTGAAAACGGTATGATAGAAGCTCTGAAGGCTATGGGAGAGGTTTTGATTAAAGATTGGGGCTTTGCGATGATGATCGGATCTGTGCCGTGGATTATTATCGGCAGTTGGGGCGCGTATAAGTGGACGTTGTGGTATATTCGCAGGCGTCAAAAAACGTTGATGAAGCGCTTGACGAATCGTCAACGAAAATTAGAACAAAAAATCAAGGTAAAGCAGGAAAAATTCGAACGCGCTCTTGAAAAAGCCGGATTGAAGATGGTAGTCAAACAGCAAAAATTTGAAATAAAACAGAAAAAGCTGGAACAGAAGCTTGAAAAAACGATTGCGGCTCAAGAAGAAGCCGCGGTTAATAATAAGGAGAATAATCTTTGATCAAGAAAACATCTCTGTATTTTCCGGAAAATATTCGTTATCGTTTTTTTTCGCGTAAAAACGGTGTGTCTGAAGGGGATTTTTCTTCTTTGAATTGTTCAGTTAAAGTCGGGGATGATCCGGCAAAAGTGCGCGAAAATATGCGCCGGGTTGCCGGTAATTTGGGGTGTACGGTTGAAAAGTTGTTTGTATTGCATCAGACACATTCTTCTATTGTTATTCCGGTCACAACGGATGATCCTTTTGAAAAAACGCCGTACGGCGACGCCTTGGTAACAAATTGTCCGAATATTTTTTTAGGTATTAAAACGGCGGACTGTGCGCCGGTTTTGATGACTGATCCTGAAAAAGAAATCGTTGCGGCTGCCCATGCGGGGTGGCGCGGCGCGGTCGGCGGCATATTGGAAAATACGGTTAAAACAATGATTGATATGGGAGCCGAAACGCAAAATATTGTTGCTTTGATCGGTCCCTGTATTGCGCCGCAGTCTTATGAAGTTGACGCGGAAATGAAAGATGAGTTTTTAAAAGAAGATTCAAAAGCTTCTTTATTTTTTGTTCCCGCCGATGCGGGAAAATACAGATTCGATTTGCCCGGATATGTTCTGGCTAAACTGGAACGTTTGGGTATCGGGGCGGCTGAATGGGTCGGAGAAGATACCTATGCTTTGGAAAAGGAGTATTTTTCTTATCGTCGTTCGTCGCAAAAAGGCGAAAGCTGCGGTCGGCAGATTTCCGTTATAGGATTGTTGGACGAAGTTTTATTTTAATCAGGATAAAGGATAAGTTATGAAAGTTTTTTCAGGAAACAGTAATCTTCCGTTTGCACAAGCGGTAACCGGTTATCTCGATACGGCATTGTCGAAATGTTCGGTGCGTCGGTTTGCGGATAACGAGATTTTTGTGGAAGTGCAGGAAACAGTCCGCGGGCAGGACGTTTTTATTATTCAGCCGACCAGTTCTCCGGTGAATGATCATCTGATGGAACTTTTGATTATGCTTGATACGTTTAAACGGTCTTCCGCCCGCCGGATCACGGCCGTCGTTCCGTATTTCGGTTATGCCCGTCAGGATCGTCGCTCCGCTCCGCGCACGCCGATTTCCGCCAAGCTGGTGGCGAATCTGATTATGTCGGCCGGTGCGAACAGGGTTGTCACAATGGATTTGCATGCCGGACAAATTCAGGGCTTTTTTGATATTCCTTTGGATAATTTGACGGCGGCTCCCGTTATCGTGAAAGATATCCTGTATCATTTCCGTGATAAGACGCCGATGATCGTTTCTCCGGATGTCGGCGGTGTCGTTCGCGCCCGCACCATAGCCAAACGTTTAAATGCGGATTTGGCGATTATTGATAAACGCCGTGAACGTGCCGGTGTTTCCGAAGTGATGAACATTATCGGCGATGTAGAAGGACAAGATTGCATTTTGGTTGACGATATTGTCGATTCGGCCGGCACACTTTGCAATGCGGCCGTGGCTTTAAAGAACGCCGGCGCTAATTCTGTTCATGCTTATGTAACGCATGGCGTTTTATCCGGTGAAGCGGTTAAGCGTGTAACGGATTCGCCGTTGGAATCTCTGGTAATTACGGATACGATCGCTCCGACTCAAGCCGTGAAAGACGCTAAGAACATTCGTGTCGTTTCCGTTGCTGAGCTGGTCGGAGAATCTATCCTGCGCATCAGTGAAGAACGTTCGATTACCAGCTTGTTTTATTAAAAAAAAACAGATTTTGAAAAAAAGCCGTTGGAAACAGCGGCTTTTTTTATTATCCTTAAAAGGAACTCTTTTTCAGGGTTCAGGGCGTCAGAAACCCTTTTACACATAGTCGCCTCGCATAGCGACTTTAATTTTTATGCCGGCTTCTGCTTACGGGCGGATGTCGGCTGAATACGGCTGTCTGCCCAATAGGTCGAGCCGTAAATGTGTATACGGTTTCTGAACATCCGCCTACCTTTTGAAAAGGTAGGTTTTGTTTATCTTTAACGTAAGGAATGTTCAGAAAATGGGAAAATTTTTTAACAAACTTTTTTCGGTTCAGAAAAGCAAATTTCAGAAGATTTACTCTGTCTTAGGGATGAAATTTCAAGTCCGTAATTACAAATATATGATTCGGGAAATGTACAAATGGCAAAACCATGAACAATTAAAACAACGTCTTAAAATGCAAAACATTACTTTACCGGAAGACGCATTGCTTTTCGGTGAAACAGAGCTTGTAAAAATTGCTCTGAAAGATATTCGCAGAATATGGAAAGGAAAAATATATGCATTAAGGGATGTCAGTCCTTTTAAGTATTTGGAAAAACGGGATAAAGATATTTATATCTCTTATATTCTCAAACATTTTTCTTCAGACAATCGGCCGTCTGAAAGCGAGCTGGAAAAATATCTTTCCGATTTTAACAAGCTGGAGGCTTCTATAAACGAAAACGGTTACGATCTTTCCAAATCAATTATCGCTTTAAACAGAAACAATGTTGTCATTGACGGACAAAGACGGGCTTGTATTTTGCTTTATAAATACGGAGGCGATTATGAAATAACAGTTGTTCGGGAAAGATAGTCCGATTAAAGAACACTTGCTTTTCCCTATAAAAAGGTGTAAACAACAAGAGCTTTTCGCATGGGGCGGAAAGACGGCGGTTCAGGCACCCCTGGAGGCGGAACCGTTCTTTATTTTAAAGGATTAAAATCTATGGCAAAAATTACTTCCATTCGCGTTAATGAACGCACAACGGCAGGTAAGGGGGCAGCCCGCGCAGAACGTCGCGCAGGTCTGATTCCCGGTGTTATCTACGGTGAAAAGAAAGAACCCGTGATGTTCTCGATTTCCGCTTTGGATTTAGACGCTCAAATGCGTCAGAAAGGTTTCTGGACCCGTCAGTTCGAAATCGAAGTCGGCAAAAACAAATATCACGCTATTTGTCAGGATATTCAGGTGCATCCGTTGACGGATCGCCCGATTCATATCGACTTCCTGCGTGTGTCCGCAAATGCGGAGCTGCAAATCGAAGTTCCTGTTATGTACGAAAACGAATTGGCTTGCCCGGGCTTGAAGTTAGGCGGCACTTTGAACGCGATTTATCGTGTGATCGAAGTTTCCTGTAAGCCGAAAGACATTCCTGAACAGCTGATTGTCGATTTGACCGGTTTGAATATCGGCGATGTCGTGAAGATGTCTGATGTCAAATTCCCTGCCGGTGTTAAACCCGTTGAAGATATGGATACGACGATTGCCGCGATTGCTGCGCCGTCTTCCATGGAAGAACCGGTTGAAGCTGCCGCTGCTGCAACAGAAGCGACTGCTGTTGCTGCTGATACTTCGGCAAAGGCGTAATTTTAAAGGATAGGCCGGATGTTTTTGGTCGTTGGTCTTGGGAATCCGGGATCGGAATATAAAAACAACCGGCATAATATCGGATTTATGGCGGCGGATGAATTATTCCGCCGCTATTCTTTTTCCGCTTGGCGTAAGAAATTTCAAGGTGAGATCGCCGAAGGAGAAATTGAAAATAACAAAGTGTTGTTGCTTAAACCGTCAACCTATATGAACAATTCCGGTGAAGCGGTGCAGGCGGCGATGGCTTTTTATAAAATTCCGGTTAAAAACATCATCGTTATTCATGATGAAATGGATTGTCCCGTCGGCAAATTGAAAAGCAAAGTCGGCGGCGGTGCTGGCGGTCATAACGGGATTAAAAGCATCGACAGCCATTGTTCGCCGGATTATACGCGAATCAGAATAGGGGTAGGACGGCCGTTGCACGGGGAACAAGTGATCAATTGGATTATTTCCGATTTGCCGAAAGAAGATCGGGAAAAAATCAACGCGTTATT
This sequence comes from Alphaproteobacteria bacterium, assembly GCA_017476085.1. The sequence goes on along the minus strand of JAFVEJ010000231.1, from coordinate 7,939 downwards.
GGATGATATGGCAGAAGTCTTTCCTGCCGTTTTAACGGGCGGCGCGGCGAATTTTACTTCCAGACTGGCGGTATATCAGCAGAAAAAAGGAAAATGAAATGGGATTTAATTGCGGAATCGTAGGATTGCCGAATGTTGGCAAATCAACTTTGTTTAACGCTTTGACCTCAACAATGGCGGCACAAGCGGCAAATTATCCGTTTTGCACGATTGAACCGAACGTTGGTCGTGTCGCCGTGCCCGACCCGCGGTTGAAAATCCTGTCCGAATTATCGGATTCCAAGCAGACGATCTATACACAGTTGGAGTTTGTCGATATTGCCGGATTGGTCAAAGGGGCCTCTAAAGGCGAAGGACTCGGCAACCAATTTTTGGCGTCCATTCGTGAAGTGGACGCGATTGTCCACGTCTTGCGTTGTTTTGAAGACAGCGATATCACGCACGTTGAAGGTTCGATTGATCCGGTACGCGACGCGGAAACGATCGAAACGGAATTGATGTTGGCGGATTTGGACGGCTTGGAACGTCGGATTGTCCCGTTTGAAAAGAAAGCCCGCGCCGGCGAAAAGGAAGGCAAAGAAATGGTCGCCGTGATGCAGCCGGTTCTGGACGCTTTGCGGGAAGGAAAACCGGCCAGAACGGTGCGTTTTGAAGATGAAGAAAAGCAAAAACTGTATAAGCAGTTGTTTTTATTGACTTCTAAACCTGTTTTATATGTCTGCAATGTTGATGAAGGGGCTGCCGCTACCGGCAACGAATTTTCCAAGCGCGTTTTTGAAATGGCGGAAAAACAGGGCAATCAGGCGGTCGTGATTTCTGCCGCGATTGAATCCGAAGTTGCTTTGTTAGAAGATGCGCAGGAACAGAAAGAATTTTTGGAAACGCTCGGATTGGAGGAAACGGGATTGAACCGCGTTATTGCAGCCGGTTACAAGCTGTTGAATTTAAAAACGTTTTTTACAACGGGACCGAAAGAATCCAAAGCGTGGACGATTAAAGATGGTATGACGGCTCCGCAGGCGGCGGGTGTTATTCATTCCGATTTTGAAAAAGGATTTATCCGCGCGGAAATCATTTCCTATGACGACTTTATTGCTTGTAAAAGCGAGGCAAAAGCCCGCGAAATGGGCAAGCTTCGTTCTGAAGGCAAAACATATGTGATGCAGGACGGCGATATTTGTCATTTCCTGTTTAACGTGTAAGGCAAATTGAAATGCGTTTGGCTCTTTTTGAACCGGACATTCCGCAAAATACGGGAACGCTGTTGAGATTGGCGGCATGCTTTGGTTTGCCCGTTGATATTATTGAACCTTGCGGCTTTGTCTTTAACGATCAGAAAATGCGCCGTGCCGGTATGGATTATCTGAATATGGTTGACTGTACGCGCCATAATTCCTGGCAGGATTTTTACGATCAGCATCAGAGGCGGATTGTTCTGTTGACGACCAAAGGGGCGCAGTCGTATGTTTCGTTTGATTTTCAGAAAAATGACATTTTGTTGTTAGGTCGTGAAAGCGCCGGTGTTCCGGATTATGTGCATTACGCTGTTGACGCGCGTTTACGGATTCCGATGCGCGAGAACGCCCGTTCGATTAATGTGGCGATTGCCGGAGCAATCGTTCTAAGTGAAGCGCTGCGGCAAACGGGCAGTTTTGAAAAACTGGTTTAATTCCTTTTGAAAACCAGAGATTTTCATATAATCTGTTATTAGTTCCTTTTATCGGAGTTTTTAAAATGGCATTGAATCTAAGCAAGACTGTTGAAGATATTTTAAAAAGAGAACAGGGTAAAGGATATACGGCTAAACAGTTGGCGCAGGAAATTTTTAAAGTAAAAAATAAAGACTGTCTTGAAAAAATGGAAAGGAGTAAGGCTACCGTTATTCCATTAAATTCAGAAGAGGCTCTGATAGATCAGATTGCAAAAGAAATAGGAGCTAGAAAAAAATGGTTTCTATCTTCCGCCCATATAAAAATGACATCGGAACGCCCCAGAAAATACTACTATTCGGAAAAGTCTGATGCAGAAGAAGTGAAAGAGGCTGAAAAAGAAACAAAAACGAACAAACATCAAGAGCATGATTCTTATCCTAAATTATGTGAGTATTTATATAACGAGTTAAGCGTTTATCCTAAACGAATTAACGAAAAAAGATCTTCAAATTCTAAAGGAAATAATGGAAATAAATGGTTGCATCCTGATATTGTGGGATTGAAAAATTTATCCGAGGGATGGGATAAGGATGTAATAGTCTGTTCTAATCAACATGCTTTCAATAAGACGTCTTTATGGTCTTTTGAAGTCAAAATTACGATTAACTTATCAAATGTTCGGGAATGCTTTTTCCAAACAGTTTCCAATTCTAGTTGGGCCAATTATTCCTATCTTGTCGCTCAATCAATAGATGAGCGTGCTATGGATGAGCTTAGAATTTTGTGCGGTGGTCACAATATTGGCGTAATACAGTTGAATTGTGAGGATCCTTCTGAAAGCCAGATTTTGATTCCTGCGATTGAAAAAAAAGAATTGGATTGGGATATGATCGACAGGATTGCTAAGGAAAATCCTGATTTTAAGGATTTTATTAATTTGATTACGGAATTTTATCAAACGGGAAAAATAAAAGATCGAGATTGGAACATTTCTGAAGTTATTGAAGATTAAAAGTTTTAGCAAAAAAAATCCCGCTTAATGCGAGATTTTGTATAAATAAAAAACTTATTTTGAATAATCGCGTTGTCCGAACAGGGCGGTGCCGACGCGGACGAACGTTGCTCCCTGCTGAACGGCAAGGTCGTAGTCATCGCTCATTCCCATCGACAGTTCTTTTACACCCGCCTCCTGTGCCAGTTTTTTCAGAAAAGCGAAGTGCGGAGCGGGTTCGTCATCAGCCGGAGGAATACACATTAATCCGACGATGTTTAGTCCTAAATCACGGCATTGTTTAACAAAAGAAATTGTTTCACGAGGTGTGATGCCGCTTTTTTGCGGTTCTTCGCCGGTATTGACCTGAATGAAACAGGGCAGGATTTTGCTTTGTTTTTCCATTTCAACCGCCAGTTTTTCAGCCAGTTCAAACCGATCAACGGATTCAATCACGTCAAACAGAGAAACCGCAGCGCGGACTTTATTTGTTTGCAGCGGACCGATTAAATGTAATTTCAGATCGGGAAATTGCTCTTTTAAGGCAGGAAATTTTCTTTGTGCCTCCTGCACGCGGTTTTCGCCGAAAACACGATGCCCCGCTTGCAACAGAGGCAGAATTTCTTCTGCCTCGTGCATTTTGGAAACGGCAATCAACGTAATATCTTTTTCCGATCGTTCGCAGACTGTCGCCGCTTGTTTGATTTTCTCCGTTACCGTCTGAAAATTTGTTAGAGCGTTCATCGCCGCGTTCTTCTTAGAAATTCAGATTCATACCGATAGCGACTGCGGGGCCTTTGTTACTTAAACTTTTGTTGGCGGATGCCGAATCAAAATTCAAATAGGCCAAGTCCATAAAGGCGCTGATGCCTTTTATGATATTATACTTTCCGGAAAGTTGATATTGCGTATAAATATCTTTTTTGCCGTTGACATTTATACTTTCCGCTCTGGACTGCAAAACGGTAGCGCTGGTTTCAAAGGGACCTGCCGTATATTTGACGCCGATATCCCAAGCGGCACCTTTTGCGACATTGGCATACGGATTCATAAAGGTTGCGGTGTTCATAGACATATTGGTGTAGTGATAAGATCCGCCGACCGTCCAGTTGCCGATGCCGACATTTACGCCTGCACCGTATTCTTTAATATTTTTTTCTTTTATAAAGGCAGCGGCGGGAACAAGTGTTGCGTTTGCATGCAGGTTGGGTTTGTAAATCGTGTAAGTCGCGCTGGCGGAAAGATTGAATTTGCCGAAATCGTGTTCATACAATGCCGCGGCATCCGCTCCGTATTTAAACAGCTTGATTCCGTCGTTGGGAATGAGCAACGTATTGCTGTCTTTGCCTTTGGTTTTATTTCCGGGCATCAGACTGATACCGAAAGTGAAATCCGAAACCGTTGGCGTGATATAGGAAAGTTTGGTTGATATGTCGTCCAATAAAGCATATGTCGCTTTGTTATAAGAAAAGCGGCGGGGAACGGCTAAAACGCGTGTAAAGTCGGTTTCCTGTTCGCCGAGGGTGCTGACCGACGGAGCGGTGACGGACATCTGGTTGGAAACGTTTTTGACGTTTCCGGCAATAATCCGGCCGATTTTTGAATCAATCGTCATATATGTTTCGTCAATCACATGATTGGATGTATCGGGATCCGTTCCGGCTTTTAATTGAACCATTGCGCCGATTTCAACGCCGTTTTGTAATTTTGTTTTGCCGGAAAAGTAGATTTCTGCATTTCCCATCAGGTCAAAGTTATTATATTCGCCGACATTAGTGCCTGAGACGGTCTGAGTATTTTTATGCTGGTTGCCGTAAGTGCCGTACCATGTCATATATCCGCCCAATTGTAACTCGATCGGCTGATCAAAAGCTTCAACCGTTGCCTTCGTTTGGGCTGCGACGGGAAAAGACAAAGCGGTGGCTGCAGAAAACAAAACCGCGGAAAAAAGATGCTTTTTCATTAAAATATTCCTGATTTTTAGTTGTGGAACGAGTGATTAGTAAAATATATTCTATGAAAATTGTAAATAGAAAATTAGCTGGATAAAGGGTGATATCGTTTGCAAATTTTCTAAAGTATTTATAAAGTCCTTTTAGAAATTCAAATTCATACCGACTGCGGCAACGGGGCCTTTGTTGCTTAAAGCGCGGTTGTTTGAAGCCGATCTGAAATACATGTAACCCAAGTCCGCAAAAGCGCTGACTCCTTTTATGATATTATACTTTCCGGACAGCTGATATTGCGTGTAAATATCTTTTTTGCCGTTGACGAGCAAGCTGTCGGCTCTGGACTGCAAAACGTTGGCACTGGTTTCAACCGGCCCCGCCGTGAATTTGACGCCCGCATCCCAGGCGGCGCCTTTGGCGACGTTGGCGCGTGGAATTAAAAACGCTGCTGTTTCCTGAGACATATTGGTGTAATGATAGGAACCGCCGATCGTCCAGTTGCCGATTCCGATGTTCAGACCGCCGCCGTATTCTTTGATGTCTTTTTCTTTGCCGGGGATGGCGTTCGCCTGCAAATTCGGTTTATAGACCGTATAAGTCGCGCTGGCGGAAAGGCTGTAACCGTCGAAATCGTGTTCGTATAATGCCGCGGCATCGACACCGTACTTGAACAATTTAATGCCATCGTCAGGAATTAACAGGTTATTACTGTCTTTTCCTTTGTTTTTGTTTCCTGGCATCAGACTGACGCCGAAAGTCAAATCGGAAAACGTCGGTGTGATATAGGATATTTTTGTCGAGATATTGTCCAACAGAGGATACGTCGCTTTGTTATAAGCAAATCCGGCCGGAACAATCAGAATACGTCTGAAATCCGTTTCCTGAACGCCGAGAGAGCTGACGGACGGGGCGATAATTGACATTTTTTTGGAAACGTTTTTGGTGTTACCGATGATAATGCGTCCGATTTTTGAATCGACGGTCATATATGTTTCGTCAATGACATGATTGTTGGTATCGGAATCCGTTCCCGCTTTCAACTGAATTAATGCGCCGATTTTAACGCCGTTTTGTAATTTTGTTTTTCCTGAAAAATAAATTTCTGCATCTCCCATCAGGTCGAAATTGTTATATTCACCGACAATCCGGCCGGTATTTGTCGTTGTCATTTTGCGCTGATTGCCGTATGTGCCGTACCATGTCATAAAACCGCCGAGTTGCAATTCAATCGGCAGATCGAAAGTTTCGGTCGTAGCTGAAGCGGGAAAAGATAAGAGGCTGGCTGCAGAGAATAAGATCGCGGAAAAAACAGCTTTTTTCATTAAGATAGTTTCAAGGGATAGTTATAAAACCAGTAATCAGTAAAATATTTTACTGGAATTGTAAATAAAAAATTAGCTGGAAAAAAGGCAATATCTTTTTAAAAAACAATAGTCATTTTTGTTATGCTGTCGTTTTGAACATGCTATGATATACCGCATACATTTTCGGGAAAGGACAAAATATGAAGCGGAAGTCAAAGTTTGCTTTTTTTATTGTTTCGATTTTTTTGATGACGGCCTGTGAAACGGGAAACGTCAAATATAAATATCCGCAAAAAATAAAAGGCGAATATGAAATGCTGACCGCTCGGGAGGCCGAGGAAAAGAACGACACGATTTTTAATAAAAAATATCTGACATTCAATCTTAATAAACCGAAAGAAGAAACAAAAGAGGAAAAAACGGAATCCGTTGAAAATCAAACCGCTTTCGTTCCTGCAAGACAACCGCTGTGGGTGAACGTCCTGCCCGTTTTGTCGCGTTATCCGATTGCCGAAATACATCAAGATTCGATTATTATGACGGAATGGTTTTCCAATCCTGAAAATGCTTCCGAACAGTTGAAAATTAATGCCGCAAAAACGGGAGATACCGTTCAAATTACGGTTTTATGCCGTCAAAAGAATAAAAACGGTGAATGGGTTAACCAAAAAAACGATGAAGCGCTTGCAGATAAAATAAAAAATGATATTGTAAACCAATCATTGAACAATTAACCCTTTGTTTGAAAGTCAGATTATGAGCGAAGAAAGATATAATTTCCGTACAACCGAAGAAAAATGGCAGAAAGCTTGGGATAATGCGGAAGTTTTTAAAGCGAAGGACGATCCGTCCAAACCGAAATACTATGCTTTGGAAATGTTTCCTTATCCGTCCGGAAAAATCCATATGGGGCATGTGCGCAACTATGCGCAGGGCGATGTGATCGCTCGGTTTAAACTGGCGCAAGGGTATAACGTATTACATCCGATGGGGGGGGATTCTTTCGGACTTCCGGCGGAAAATGCGGCAATCAAACACGGCGTCCATCCGTCCAAGTGGACGCGCGAAAATATCGCCAATATGCGCGAGGAAATGAAAAAAATGGGGCTTTCCATTGATTGGAGCCGCGAAGTTTCCACCTGCGAAGTCGAATATTACCGCCACGAACAGAAAATGTTTCTGGACTTTTTGAAAAAAGGGCTGGCTTACCGCAAAGATTCCTGGGTGAACTGGGATCCGGTCGATCAGACGGTTCTGGCGAACGAACAAGTTGTTGACGGCAAAGGGTGGCGCACGGGCGCTCCGGTCGAAAAACGCAAGCTGTCGCAATGGTTTTTGAAAATCACCGATTATGCCGACGAATTGTTGGAAAACCTGAAAACGATGGACGGTTGGCCCGAAAAAGTCCGCACGATGCAGGAAAACTGGATCGGCAAATCCTATGGGGCTTATATGTATTTTCCCGTCATCGGAACGGACAAGATTCTGACGGTGTTTACGACCCGCGCGGACACATTGTTCGGCGCGTCTTTCTGCGCAATTTCCGCCGGTCATCCGATCGCGCAGGAATTGGCGAAAACAAATCCGGAACTGGCCAAATTCATTAAAGAATGCGAAGCCTTGGGAACCTCCGTCGCAACGATCGAAGCCGCTGAAAAGAAAGGTTTCGACACCGGCTTGAAAGTGATGCATCCGTTCCCCGAAGAATTTAAAAAGTTGGGCGGCAATCCGGAATTGCCGCTGTATGTGGCGAACTTCGTTTTGATGGAATACGGCACGGGCGCGATTTTCGCCTGTCCGGCGCACGACCAGCGCGACCTTGATTTCGCGCGCAAATACGGTTTGCCGGTGCGCGTTGTTGTCGCGCATAAAAAAGAGGGAACGCCAGTTGTTGAAAATACCACTTTTGACGATATTACTGACGGTATCGCCGTTAATTCCGCCTTTTTGGACGGTATGGCGACAAAAGACGCCATTCCGACGATGATCAAAAAACTGGAGGAAATCGGCAAAGGTAAAGCGACCGTCCAATACCGTCTGCGT
>JAFVEJ010000230.1 GCA_017476085.1 Alphaproteobacteria bacterium | reverse complement strand
AGCGGAAGCTGTGGCAAAGGCTCAGGAAGTCGGCAAAAAACTTTCCGGTTTTTTGGGCGGTTTGGCGGAAAAAGCAAAAAACATAGACGTTAAAGAATTGACTGAAAAAGCCAAACAGAAAGTGAACGAAGTTAAAGACAAAGCATCCGAACTGAATGCGGGAAAAACGAATAATGCCGTTCCTCCTCGCGAAACAATAGCGGCGGATCAGATGAAACAGTTGTTGGAGGGGGCAGCAAAAGCGACAGATGAAATTCCAAATATTGTTTTGGCGATTCTTGCCGATGTTGCGCAAGGAGAACAAATCGCTCTGAAAATGAAATTCGGAACGCCGGCAGATCAAACGTATATCGCCGTATCAGCTAAAAATATTTTTCAGTTTGTTAAAAGTTCCGATCAGTTTCAGGTTTTTGTTTATCCGACATCTGGAATTCTTGGTTTTTCCGTTTTGCCGCCGCGCGGTGAAACGGCCGGACGCTTGGAAATTCTTTTGGAAAAGGAAGAAATCAAATTAACGTTGCCCGACTTGGAAACTTATGCGCGGGCATTGATTTTGTATAAAAAACTCAGAGGTCCTTCCGAAAAATAAATCGTGCTTTATCTTCAGCGCCGTAGCCGAAAGGCAGCGGCGCTTTTTGATTAACTAAAAAATAACGTCTTTTTTGTAAAAATAACAAAACAAATTCTGCAAAAGGCGGTAAAGATGAACGGTTGGATAAAATGTGGCATTTTATGTTGTGCCTTTTTAAGTTCGTCTGCATTTGCCGCAGCAACAAGCGGAACGGGATTGACTTTTGAAGAATGGGTTGAAGAATTCAGGCGCGAAGCCGTTGAAAACGGTGTTTCCGCGCAAACTTTGGACAGAGCTTTTCAGTCTCTGCGCTTGTGTCCGGAAGTTATCCAACGCGATCGCAAACAGCCGGAATTCAGGCGGGATTTTCAGTCGTATCTTGACAATGCAATCAATCAGCAGCGAATAAAAAAAGGTCGGCAGCTGCTGGAAAAAAATAAGGATTTGTTTGAAGATGTCGAAAAAAAATATAAAGTTCCCGCCCGTTATTTAATTTCTTTTTGGGGAATGGAGACAAATTTCGGTTCGTCAAAAGGGGATTATTCGATTTTTAACGCTTTGGCAACTCTGGCTTATGACACCCGCCGACCAACGTTTTTCCGGTCGGAATTAATGCACAGTGTGCGTTTGGTACAAAACGGTTTGCCGACGGAAAAAATGTTGGGATCATGGGCCGGCGCTGTCGGCAATTTTCAGTTTATGCCATCCACTTTAAACACTTTCGGTGTGGACTATGACAATGACGGTCAGATTGATTTGTGGGACAGTCTTCCGGATGCGGCAGCTTCCGCGGCGAATTATCTTTCCTCGGAAGGGTGGAATCCTTCTATCGGTTGGGGAAGGGAAGTCGTTTTGCCGAAAAAGTTTGATTGGGATTTAATCGAACAGAAAAAAACGTTGAAAGAGTGGTTCGAAAATGGCGTTTCTCTTGCGGATGCTTCTGAACTCCGGGAACCGTTATCAACACCGGCGGAATTGTTTTTGCCCGCCGGAATCCACGGTCCCGCTTTTTTAACTTATTCCAATTTCAGAGTGATTTTAAAATGGAATAATTCGGTTTTATACGCTATTGCGGTCGGTCATTTGGCGGACAGAATAGCGTTCCGGCCGGCGTTTTCAAAAAAATATTTTCAACGTGGAGCTTCGTTTACGCTTGAAAATGCCCAGGAGATACAAGAGCTTTTATCAAAAATGGGACTTTATTCTTCCGACGTTGACGGTGTTTTGGGACGTAAAAGCAGGGAAGCCATACGCAATTTCCAAGCTCTTTACGGACTGCCGGCCGACGGGTATGCCAACGCTTCTCTGCTGCATTTTATGCGCTTGGTTCTGAATGGCGGGGAAAAACGGGACAAGCTGACTTTTGACGAGATCATAGAAATACAAAAAATTCTGGCAAAAGGCTCTTACTATATTGGTCCGATTGACGGAAAATTAGGGGCGAATACGTTAAGAGGAATTGAATTATATAAAAAGGTTTACGGTATTTCAGCCAATAATGTAAACAGGGCTTTGTTGGAAAAAATGCGCGTTCAATTTGCCAGAAATCTTGAGGGCGGAGAAATTGATCCTCTGGTCAAAGAAAATATCCGACGGATAGAAGAAGAAAAGAAAAAATCGGAAAAAGCAAAAAAGCTCAAAAAGAAAAACAAGCGTCAAAAGTCTTCCTCAAAAAAAAGCTTCAAACAAAGGGTTAAAAAAACGCTAACGAGGGTGTAAAAAAATAAAAGTATCTTTCTTGATTCAATTGCGCTTACCCGCTATTCTGCCCTATGACGAAAGGATATAAATATGCGTTCGATTTTCCAAATACTGCTGTTGTCAACGGCTCTGGCCGTAACGGGGTGTTCTGACAATACTCAAGTTTTTTCGTCGTCGGCATCAGGCGGCACAAAACAATCTTCTCCGGCGGCAGCCGGTTACTATAAGGTGGGGAATCCTTATCAGGTGGCAGGCGTGTGGTATTATCCGAAAGAAGATTATTCCTATAAGGAAATAGGGGTTTCTTCTTGGTATGGTCAGGATTTTCACAACGGCATCACGGCAAACGGGGAGCTGTATGATATGCATGCATTGACGGCTGCGCACAGAACGCTTCCGCTGCCGAGTATCGTTCGCGTAACAAATTTGCAAAACGGCCGCTCTTTGGTGTTGCGTGTCAATGATCGCGGGCCTTTTGTCAATAATCGAGTTATAGATGTTTCTATGCGCGCGGCTCAATTACTCGGATTTAAAGAGCAAGGGACAACACAGGTGCAGGTTGAAATCCTGCCGGAAGAAAGCAAAAAATTAAAGGAAGAATTGTTGGCTGCGGCGGAAAACACAACGATTGCCGCTCCAAAAGCTTTAAACGCTTCCTATTCTCAGGAATCAGCGTATTCTCCAAATTCTCCGCGCTTGGCCAATCCGCCTCCTATGGCGGAAAATGCGGTGTCGGCTCCATTGGTTTCGGCTTCGGCAAATGTCAAAGAAAACCCTTATAATGATTGGGATGACGACCTGCCTAAAGCTCAATCTCAGAAGACCGCTTATGAAACGTCAACACCGTCGGTAAAAAAGGAAACGCCGAAACCTTCTCCTAAGCCGGCGGAAAAGAAAGCTCCGGTGAAAAAATCCGCCTCAGCGGGAATATCCGGTGTTGTCGCTCCGGGATATTATGTTAAGGTCGGCGCTTTCGGCAGTTTGGAAAACGCTGAAAAAATGCGGGAAAAAGCATCTCGTTTCGGTTCCGCCGTTATTCAGCCCGTGACAGCGGGAGGCAAGACATTGTATCGGGTTCGTTTGGGACCGAATGACGCCAAAAAGGCTTTGGATATAATGGATAAGGTATCAAGCGGCGGAATGTCTGACGCTCGGTTGGTTGAAGAAAAAGGAAATATTCCCGCCGGGAAACGTTTAGATAATGCTTTCTGAACAGGAGATGTATATGAAAAAATATAAATCATTTCTCTTTTTGACTGTTTTTGCGGGCTGTGTCTTTCCTTCTTCCTCTTATTCTATCGAAACAAAGGCGAAAAATGCCGTTTTAATGGATTTTGAAACGGGGACTTTTTTCTTCCAAAAAAATGCGGACGAAAAAATGCCTCCGGCTTCGATGAGCAAACTGGTGACAGCCTATATGATTTTTGATCGGCTGAAAAACGGTTCTTTGTCGATGAATGATGAATTTATCGTCAGTGAAAACGCATGGCGTAAAGGCGGAGCGAAAACCGGCAGCTCAACAATGTTTTTAAAAATCGGCGATAAGGTCAAATTGAGTGATTTGCTGCGTGGTATTATCGTTCAGTCCGGAAATGATGCCTGCATCACGGCTGCTGAAAATATAGCCGGATCCGAAAAGGAATTTGTAGATCTGGCAAATCAAAAAATCGTCGAGTTGGGATTAAATCATTCGCATTTAGCCAACGCGACCGGCTGGCCAAATCCTGATCATTATATGTCTCCGAAGGATTTAGCCGTTTTGTCGGGGCAAATCATTCGGAACTTTCCGGAATATTATGGAATTTATTCCGAAAAAGAATTTACCTATAACGGAATCAAACAAGAAAACCGCAATCCGTTATTGTTTTTAATGCCGGGAATGGCGGACGGAATCAAAACGGGACATACAACGGTGTCGGGGTATGGTTTGGTCGGATCCGCCAAAAAAGGAAATCGTCGTATTATTATGGTGATTAACGGCCTGAAAACAATGAAAGAGCGCAGCGAAGAAGCTCAAAAATTGATTTTATGGGGATTCCGGAGCTTTGATAACTATACGATTTTGAAAAAAGATGTGTCGGTTGTTAATGTTCCGGTGTGGCTGGGCCGAACCAAAACGTAGCCGCCGTTCCCGCTGAAGATGTTGTTTTAACCGTACCGAAAGGAAAACAAAAAGAAATTTCCGCTAAAGTGACTTATGAAAAGCCTTTAAGCGCTCCCGTTAAAAAAGGACAAAAGGTCGGTTCTTTGGTTTTGCGTATTCCTGATCAGGAGAATATGTCCGTTGATCTGTTCGCCGCTAATGATGTCAAGCGTTTGGGATATTTCGGACGGTTGAAGGAATTGATAAAATATCTTTTGTTTCAAAATATAAATTAAGGAATGAATATCCGTGAAATCAAATTTCTTTATCACGTTTGAAGGCGGAGAAGGAGCCGGAAAATCGACTCAAGCCAAGTTATTGTCAGATTTTCTAGAAAAGCAAGGTTTTCCTTGTGTTTTAACCAGAGAACCGGGCGGATCGTCCGGAGCTGAAGAAATCAGAAACCTGGTCGTAAAAGGAGATGTCGAACGATGGGATGTAATGTCGTAAGCGTTGTTGATGTTTGCCGCGCGCAGGGATCATCTGGTCAAAACGGTTTGGCCGGCTTTGAAAGAGGGAAAAACCGTCATTTGCGACCGCTTTGCGGATTCGACTATGGCTTATCAGGGGTTTGGATACGCCGATCGCGGGCTTGGGCAGTCAACGGTAGAAAAGCTTTATCAAATTGTTGTCGGCAATTTTAAACCGGATTTGACGATTATTCTGGATATGCCCGTTGAAGCCGGCGTCAATCGGGCT
>JAFVEJ010000025.1 GCA_017476085.1 Alphaproteobacteria bacterium | reverse complement strand
CGGTGAAAATCACGCCGGCGCACGACTTCAACGACTTTGAAGTCGGCAAACGCCATAACCTGCCGATGATCAACATTCTGGATTCGACGGCGCATCTGAATGAAAACGTGCCTGAAGCCTATCAAGGATTGTCAACCGCCGAAGCCCGCGTCAAAGTTTTGGAAGACGTTAAAGCGCTGGGCTTGTATGTCAAAGAGGAAGACAATCCGATGACAATCCCCTATGGCGACCGTTCCGGTGTCGTGATCGAACCGTGGCTGACCGACCAATGGTATGTGGATGCCGCGACGCTGGCCAGGCGGCCGATCGAGGCGGTGAAATCGGGCGCGATTAATATCGTGCCGAAGTCGTGGGAAAAGACGTATTTTGAATGGATGCGCAATATTCAGCCGTGGTGTGTTTCCCGCCAGCTGTGGTGGGGGCATCAGATTCCTGTCTGGTACGGTCCGGATGGTCATTTCTTTGTGCAGGAAAATGCTCAGGAAGCCCAAAAAGAAGCGGATGCTTATTATGGTCATCACGAAGACCTGACACAAGAAGAAGACGTTTTCGACACTTGGTTTTCATCGGGCATTTGGCCCTTCTCCACTCTGGGCTGGCCGGATCAGACCGCCGAGCTGAAACGCTACTACCCGACAAACGTTCTGGTCACCGGCTTCGACATTATTTTCTTCTGGGTCGCCCGTATGGTGATGCTGGGAATGCACTTTATGAAAGATGTGCCATTCAAAACGGTTTACATTCACGCTTTGGTGCGCGACGAACAAGGCCGCAAAATGTCAAAATCTAAAGGCAACGTAATCGACCCGCTGATTTTGGCGGACAAATACGGCGTTGACGCGATGCGCTTCACTCTGGCGGCAATGGCGGCGCAAGGACGTGACGTTCTGATGAGCGAAAGCCGCGTCGAAGGGTACCGCAACTTTGTGACAAAGCTGTGGAACGCCGCCCGTTTCTGCGAAATGAACGAATGTAAGCCGGTTAAAGGATTCGACCCGAAATCAGTCAAAGATCCTCTGAACAAGTGGATTGTTTCCAAGACAGCACAGGCACACGCAAAAGTCACGACCGCTTTTGACGAATACAAATTCAATGAAGCGGCAAACGCGGCGTATCAGTTCGCATGGGGAACGTTCTGCGACTGGTATCTGGAATTTGCGAAACCGCTGTTCTACGGTGACGACGAAGCCGCAAAGACGGAAACGCGCGCAACGGCTGCCTGGGTGCTTGACCGCATTTTAATTATGTTGCACCCGATTATGCCGTTTGTGACGGAAGAACTGTGGGGCAAATCCGAACGCGATCAAATGCTGATCGTTACGCCGTGGGGCGATCTGAACGATTTGATCGTTCCGTCCGCAGAAGAAGATTTGGATTGGGTGGCCGGATTGATTGCGGCCGTGCGTTCCCTGCGTTCGGAAATGAACATCGCTCCGTCGGCCAAGATCACGATGCTGCTAAGCAAAGCTTCCGAAACGGAAAAAGGCCGTCTGAAAGCCTTTGAAACGCTGATCAAGACGCTTGCCCGTCTGGAAAAAGCGGAAATTTCCGTATCGGCGGACGATGCGAAAGGCGCGGCGCAGGCGGTTTTCGGAACGGCAGAAATCCTGTTGCCTTTGGCCGGCGTGATTGACGTTGCCAAAGAAACGGAACGTCTGAACAAAGAAAAAGCCAATCTGGAAAAGACGATCGCCGGCATTCAGGGGCGTTTAAGCAACGAATCCTTCGTTGCCAAAGCGCCCGCCAAAGTCGTCGAAGAGCAGAAAATGCGTTTAAGCGAAGCGCAAACCGCTCTGGACAACGTGAACGGAGCTCTGGCCCGTCTGAGTTCCTTATAATTTAAAAGGAGAAGCCGCATGAAAAAAACTTTTCTTTTATCGGTTGCTTTGACGCTGTTAATCTGCCCTGTTTCGAATGCTCAGGAGATCATCAAAGTCAAAACAATCGAAGCGGCTTCTCCTGCAGAACCGACCCCCAAAGAAACACTGGCAAGCTTTTTGCGTTCTGAAGAAAGCCGTGTTTGTTCCGAACTGCGTACGTTTGCCCGTGAAAATATTTTTAAAGATCCTGCTTTTATGAATGCGGCAAAAGGTCGCAATACGCGCAAAGTTGTACAGGCAACTTCCAAATATGCTCAAACACTGGCAAAAGAATATGATGCGGATTTTATTTTCTATCATCCGAACACGCGCTTTTTCGTCCGCGTTAATGATAATGCCTATCGGGGCAGAATGCGTCTGCCTGCAGATGCGGCCGCATCTGCTTCAGCCTGCTTTTGGGAACGTCTGCCGTCACAAGATTTGGTTTACAGCGCTTTAATTAAAATTAATGATGAGAAAACTGGATATTTAAAGATATCAAAAAAATTAACGCGTATGGTTTCCAATATGCCGGATGTTCTTTCTCCCTACGGAAAAGGCCGTATTTATACGGCTTTGGATAAAACCGGATTAAAAAAAATGGCCTGGTTCAAAATGCGCCGCAAGGAACCGGATAGAACAAGGCATTCCGGATGGTGTACGGCAAATAATCTGGCCTTTTTAACGTCTGTCGGATCAGGCCGCCTGCTGACAAAAAAACAACAAAAGAAATTACTGTTTTTATCCGATCATACCGATGATTTCACCCTGCCCGATCTTAATTTGCCCAGCGGAACACTCTCATTAACCGGTTTGGATGGAGAACGCCTGGGCGCTATTGTTTATACAGTTACGCCGTCGGACGAAAAAGATCAGGACGTTTCATCCATCCCCGGTGAAAAAGACGCCGATTGCCTGCAGGAAGAAAAAGAAGAAAATATCCTGTATCGCTTATTCGATTAAAATCTTTTTTATTCTTTAATTGCGCCCGCTTTATATAAGGCGCTGACAACGATAAAAGTGCCCGCCATGACGTATCCCAACCATCGAAGCAAATGATTGTATTGGTCGTAGAAAAAGCTTTGGCCGGAAATTATCCGTACTTTTAATTTTTCACCGGAAGAACGGCGGTACCATAAAAAAGGGAAAGAGGCCCTGCTCCATAAAGCGCAGTCGGCGCAGGAGGAAATATAATCTTTTCCGATCCAAAGTCTGTATCCGCGTCCGCCCTCTTCAACAAACGCTTCCCGTCCCATTTTCTGTTCGAAAGAAAACGTTTTAAAAACTCTTCCTGCCAGAGTTTTTTCCTCTACCGTGCAAAGGCGACCGTCGCAAGACAGCGTCCCTTTTGTAAAAACGCCATGCGGAGACAACATTTGCCCCCAACCGATGAACATCAGCGCAAAAATAAGGTCTATTGCGCACAATTTAAGGAAAATCTTTTTATAGGCAGTTGAGATTCCTATCAATTACGCCCTTTCCGAGAAACCAGCTTTTTCATTAAGACAGCTTGCTTTGGAGATGTTTCCGAACGCTTTTTATCCTGATTTGCCGCCAAAGCAGCCATCCATTTTGAAATGGTTTTACCATTGGCCGAAGCTTTTTGATCGTCCAAAGGCTTTCCCATTTCCGGCAAACGACGCGCAAAAGCGTCTTTACGCGTAGGCATATTTTCTAAAGACGAATCTTTCGCAATCCCTGTTTTCTCTTCGCGGAGTTTAAAGAAATCCTGAGCGTCTTTCTTTGTCCTTTCGCCGATGCTGAGGAAATGATCCTGATCTAAAAATTTCGGATCTTCCCCGGCCAAGTAACTGCCGTTTTTCGTCCAACCAACCAGAGAAACAATCTCCTCCGATGTTACATTCTTTTTAAAAGTATAGGCTTCTTCCGGCCTTTCTTTGTCAAACGCTTTTAAAGCTCTATGCATCGAAGTGAGAATATAATTTTCCTCATACTTTTGCTTCGTTTCCATCTGGTCGTACCAGCCCTTAAACGTCCCGGCGACAACTTTGTCGTTCATCACGCCGTTTTGTTCCGCCAAAGCCTTTTCATAAGCGGCATAAATCGGCGGATAGAACTTCGCAAACGTTTCCAAAGGCCCTTTGTCGCCCTGCATTTCCAATTCCTTGCACGCTTTGACGGCATACGCTTGGGCATCAGCTTCTTTCGCGCAGGAATAACGAATAATGGAAGAAACGTTCAGTTCATCTCTGTTCGGAATATGCCCCATACGGACAGCCTGTCCCGCGTGACGGGATTCGTGGCACAGCGTGCTGACCAACTTATCATCGGAAGCGTTAGGCCCCAATCCGATGAAACCGGCGCTGAAATAAGTTCCAAAACTTTGTTTGGAAGCATCAAGAAAACCAAACTTGCATCCGGCTTTTGCCGCAATTTCCAAAGTCTCGCGTCCTGCTTCGGATTTAGCCAAACGGTTCACGATGGAAATCATGCGGGGACGTTCTTCTTCCGTACAAATGGAGATATCAACATCTACAGCCAGTTTGGCATTCGGATCATATTCCTGCCGAACAACAGGGGCTTCAAATTTTTGTTGAAGCGAAAGCAATTTTTGCGGAATTGCGGCCATTTTCTTACCTTTCGACTTTAGAAATAACGCCCTTTCTGAGCCATTTTAGCTAAAACGGCAGGCTTAGCTTCTTTCTTTTGCCCGTTTTTCTTGTTGTATTCTTCCTTAGCGGCAAGAATCTTGTTCCATTTATCGATTGTTCCGCCCATAGACATTGTTTCGCCGACATCGCCGCGCGGCTTGCCCATTTCCGGCAAACGGCGGGAAAAGGCATCAATATGCGTCGGCATGGAAGCTACGGAAGTATCAATTTCAATCCCCGTTTTTTCTTTACGGATTTCAAAGAAAGCCTGCGCATCCTGCTTAGTGCGTTCGCCGATGCTGATGAAACGTTCCCCGTCCAGGAATTTCGGATCTTCGCCAGCCAAATAGTTGCCGTTCTTCGTCCAACCGATCTTTTCCACAACTTCTTCGGAAGTCACACTTTTTTCAAACGTATATGTATCTTCCGTCGTTCCTTTGTTGAACTGTTCAATCGCATCGTGCATCGGATCAATGATGTAGCCTTCTTCGTAATTCTGCTTGGTTCCCGTCTGATCGTACCAGCCTTTGAACGTACCGGCGACAACCTTGTCGTTCATCACGCCGTTCTGTTCCGCCAAAGCTTTTTCATAAGCCGCATAAATCGGCGGATAGAACTTTGCGAAAGTCGCCAAAGGTCCTTTATCACCCTGCATTTCCAATTCCTTGCACGCTTTGACGGCATAAGCCTGCGCGTCGGCTTCTTTCGCACGGGAAGCGCGGATAATGGAAGCGACATTCAGCTGGTCGCGGTCGGGAATGTTTTCCATACGGACGCCCTGCCCCGCATGTCGGGCTTCATGGCACAGCGTGCTGACCAACTTGTCATCGGAAGCCATAGGCCCCAACCCGATGCAGTTCATTCCGCCGAAGCAACAGCCGAAACAGTTTGTCGCCGCATCCAAAAATCCGAATTTATAGCCGGCTTTAGCCGCGATTTCCAACGTTTCTTTTCCGGCTTCGGATTTTGCCAAACGGTTGACGATGGAAATCATACGGGGACGTTCTTCTTCCGTGCAAAGAGAAATATCAACATCTACGGCCAGTTTGGCATCCGGATCATATTCCCGCTTAACGACAGGAGCCTCAAAAACGTTTTTTAACGCGACAGAATTCATCAATTCCATTATTTTTGTCCTTTATCTGACATTTTTCATAGCGGCCGCTTTTGCCAAAGCAACCTGTTTCAGTTCATTTCTTTCGACCGCATACCGATGCTTGTTTGCCAAAATGCGGCCTTTTGTTTCAAACATACCGGCCATAGGCTTTTCGCCCATTTTCGGACGGTTGCGCTCCATTGTATCCGGACGTGTCGGAACTGCATCCAAAGAAGGATCAGGTTCCATCCCCGTCAATTCTTTACGCAGTTTGAAGAAATCGCGCATATCCTGCATTGTCGCCTCGGCAACATCCAGGAATTTTCCGCTTTCCAAACGCTTTGGATCTTTGGTGTAGTAGTTTCCGTCTTTCGTCCAGCCGGCCAACGCGACCGCTTCGGGACCGGACATTGTTTCCTTATTATAAAACAACGTCGGTTCTTTGCCCTGCTTGATTTCATAGATTTCTTTTGTCATCGGTTCAATCTGATAAGCTTCTTCATAAACCGTTTTTGTTCTCAACTGGTCGTACCAGCCTTCAAATGTTTCCGTCATCACTTCATGGGTGATCTTGTTTCCGGCAGCTTTATAAGCCGTATCGAACGCTTTTTCGATTTCCGGATAACGTTTTTTGAAAATGTCATACGGTCCCGTTTCGCCTTGCAGAGCCAATTCTTTGCAGGAAGTCACGGCATAGGTCTGCGCATCGGCTTCCATCGCTCGAAAAGCAATCAATTCCGAACGAACATCCATAACGCCGAATGCTTCATGAGCGCCGCGGACAAATTGACCGGCGTGACGACATTCATGAGCCAAAGTTCCAACCAGCTTATCATCTGTTTCATTCGGGTTCAAACGGACCCAATGCCCCGCTTCGTCACAAGCGCCGCAGCAACGGACACCCGGCTCGAAAAAGCTGAACTTAAAACCGTTTTCCGCAGCAATCTGTAACGTTTCCAAACCGCAGGGCGACTTAGCCAAACGATTAACCAATGCAACCATACGCGGCTGATCTTCTTTTTTGCATTCCGTCATATCGACATCAACGACTGGCTTAACGGAAGCATCATACTGTTTAGCAGAAACCTTTGTATCAAAAGACTGTTTTAACGACATTTGAAACCTCTTTATTAAATGATAGCGTATAATAGAAAAAAACTGTTTTTTCTGCAACATTTTTTTTCATTTTTCAAAAAATTATCCCTCCCCATCAAAAGCAGATAAAATTATTATCTATCAATATGTTATCATTCTTTTTCATCTTTTCTTAAAGTGTGGACCAAAAATTTTTTAGACGGAAAGCACCATGTTTTTTTCTGTTTTTTAAATCTTCCGCGAAACTTTCCTGATTTTTTCGACTCAGAAATAGAGCAAACTTAAACAAACTGTATTTTATGGACTTTTGACAAAAAAATGATAAAATTACGAACAAATCAAGAAAGGTTCCAAAATGACAGAACATTCTTCTTCCGAAAAGGAACAGGTTATAAAAAGCGGCGTTTATCCTCGTTTGAGCGGCGATACGGAACGGTTGGAAAAATTGATTGCCGTTTTGCGCCAAACAAAGCTCGGAACACAATTATTGGATGACGCCGCCGAAGCCGGAGTTACAATCACAACCGCGACAATGCATGGTTCTCACGGGGCGTATAATGATGCCAACAAACTGGTTACACTTGCGCCGGGGGCCTCATTTGATCGGCAAGTCGTTACTTTGGCTCATGAACTGCGTCATGCCCAACAATTTAAAAACGGCGTTTTGCTGAACGCATTCAAGGATGTGCCCAGAGATTACCTGCATTCCCAGGGATTGATCGAAGCCGACGCAAACGCGGCCTCATGCGTTGTCGCCTGGGATTTAAAGCTGCAGGGAGACTCTAAACCGATGGAAGAGTTTGCCGAAGAACATCCTCTGATTGCCACGCCGTTTTTAAAAGCAGCCGAAAACGGCGGCGTCGAAACGGGACAAGCTCAAAAGGACGCTTTTTACGGTTGGTTTGACGACCTGTATATCAGAAACGCGTATGAAAAAAATTATCTGCGCAATTTCGAATGCACCAAGCGCAATGCAACACTGGCCGAACGGGAAACCGCTATGCAGCGTTCTGTTCCCGTTACGGAAAACGCGGCTAAAATTTGCAACATTAACGGCAAGCCTTACCTGTCCGAAAAAGAAGTCAAAGAATTTTTCAACCGTCCCGAATTGACCAGTGTTGCCCATGAAACGTTCTGGGCGATTTACCGGAATCTGCGTGATGTCAAGCATTTCGATTTCTCCGCTGACGCCAAAGAAGTTATGAAAAAAGAGGGAAACTTTACCATTCGGGAATCCGATTATTACGAAGTCGCCTCCCCTCTGCGTCAGCGCCAAACGAACGCAGCGGCAAAAATTGCGGAATACAAACGTAAAAGCTTAAATTCCGGCAAATTGTCTGCTGCCGTTATCGCCGCAAAACGAAAAAATGCGCTTGAAAAATAATCCGGCAGAGCGTATTTTGATTATCGGTTTTTATTTTTTTCCGTAAAGGAGGGGATTTTTCTCTTTTTGCCAGAAAAGAGTTTTTTATTCTTGAGTTTTCATCTGATCTTGGATATTTTAGCGCTGATCGGATGATTTTGTGTTTATCGGAGAAAAAATTCTCCCTCTAAAAAAGGATGTGATTTTATGGTACAGGTTATTGTACGAGACAACAATGTTGATCAGGCTTTAAAGGCTTTAAAAAAGAAAATGCAGCGCGAAGGCGTTTTTCGTGAAATGAAATTGCGCCGTAATTTTGAAAAACCTTCCGAAAAGAAGGCGCGCGAAAAAGCCGAAGCTATTCGCCGTGCCCGCAAGCTGGAACGCAAACGCTTGGAACGCGACGGTTTTTAACCGATCATCAAATAAAAAAGGCGGAGGAGAATATCTTCCGCTTTTTTTCTTTTGATCTGCCTCAGATTGAATAGGTTATTATGAAAAAATTTCTGATTTTATTTTTGTTTTTAAGCGCATGCTCAAACGACGTCCCCTCAGAAATCTCCCCGGCCGATCTGAAACAGGATGCGTTCATTTTAGATGTGCGCACCGCTGCGGAACACCGAGCCGCCTCATTAGCGCAAGACCATTGGCTTGTGCCGCTGGATAAATTGAATGCGTCTGATTTTATCGCGGAACACAAACTGGACGGAACTAAACCGCTCTATATTCTGTGCCGTTCGGGAAAGCGCGCGCAAAAAGCGGCTCAACAATTCAAACAAGCCGGCTTCAAAAAAGCAGTCGTTATTCAAGGCGGCATTATCGCGGCTGAAAAAACCGGATTAAAAATTAAGAAAGCAGAATAGATTTTTTCAATTTTTTGTCGAATTTTCTATTTTTTCGGAAAATTTTGACTATTTCTTGACACTCCCGCAAAAAGCATGCTACATTAGGGAATACTAGATTTAAGGAGTAACTGCAATGGAACAGACGGCACAGCAAAAAGAAATGCAGAAAACGCTTAAAATTTCCGCAAAACAGGCAAACGAAATCAAGGTTTCGCAGCAAATGGCCGAAAAATTAAAGCGTCAATGGGAAGATTTAGCCAAACGTCAACAGAACTCCGGCATTAAAATGCGTGCCGACAGAAGAATCACGTCTGTTACTTTTAAAAAGGACGAAAACGGAAAAATTGCCGTTCAGGTCAACATGTACAGCGGCCAGACAATTAAAGATAACGGACAGGAAAAGGCGTTGGATCGCTTTAAAGAACAAACCCGTCTGTCATATGTACATGCTCGTGTGGCCGAGTTTTTAAGAAAGATTCGCGAATACGGTTATGCCGCCGTTGAAGGCGAAATTCCGCCCGAATTAAAGGAAGCCGTCTTGAAGGGAATGGAAAAAGCGAATATTTCAACCTCTTACAAAGGCAGAGCCGCGGAAGCCGCCGAAGCAAGACAAACATTGCAAAATGCGGCAAAAGCGGCGGATAATGCGGCTAAAGCAGCTAAAGATGCAAGTGATATGGCCAAAGGATTTGGAGCAGCTGGAGCGGCGGATAATGCGGCTAAAGCTATGGGGGCCGCTATTTTCGGAAGTCTCAGAAAAGGGACGTTGGATGGGGATCGTTTGACCTTCCCGTCGAAGAACGGGGAATCTCCGTTTTCTATCACTGCTACCGAAGATATGAAACGCGTAGCGGACGAAGGGACGGAGTTTATCATTCAGGAGAAACCTCTTAATAAAGAGCGAGCAGAAGCGAATTTTGACAGTGCTGCGAAAAGTGTGGCTTATTTACATGAGAAGTTTGGAAACAATCAAAAAGACAACATCATTTATCGCAGAGGAAATAGCGTAAGCTATCAGTCAGAAGAAGGAGAAATCAGAGGGAACTCTTTCGAAATAGCGCCAAAAATAATCGTCAAAAAAGCTCTTACTCAGGCTCTTGAACGTTTAAAAGAAGGTGAAGCATCAGAAGAAGATATAAAACTGATAGAGCTGCATCGTGAAACTGGCGTACTCAACAAAGATTTTGCCCCTAACAATCTGAAAAGCATAGATAAGGCTATACAAAAAGTCAAAAGAGGCAACTCCGACAACTTCATTACAAACGTGGAGAAATTAGAAATGGCAGGGCTTGAACAATTAGCCCAGCAAGTTTCTTCCGCCAAAGGAACAGAACGCGAAGGACGAGCAATATGCGATAAAGCGAGACGTAATGAACTTCTGGCTGAGAACAATAAAAGATCTCAAGAAAAAATCGCTCTTGTTAAAGATCTGTTGGGAAAAGAAGAACGACATGAAAGCTTAACAGATGCCGAACAAAAATTGTTAGCTCATGTTCATGAACAATATGATAAGATACTTGAGCCTGAACGTTTGACCTCAAAGACAGATTTACGCCAAAATGAAGAT
Organism: Alphaproteobacteria bacterium; assembly: GCA_017476085.1. The sequence goes on along the minus strand of JAFVEJ010000025.1, from coordinate 2,953 downwards.
GCATTATTTGGCGTTCTGGAAAGAAGAAAACTTTTTGGTGCAATTGAACATGAACGGAACTCAAAAGAAACTCATGATAAAGTAAATGCAGGCAAATTAGCAAAAGCTGAAAATAAAACTAATCTGCAGCCATTGGATGTATCTGCCGGCAAAAGCATTTCCGATTTGACAGAACAGAGCAGAGACAACCGTAAAAACGGTGTTGAGGACAAAGAAGATAAACTTTTAATGCAATATTTGGACGCGGTAACCAAAATTTACGGCGCAGATCAAATAACACCTGAAACGCTTGAAATCGCCGAACGTTTAAAACAAAACAAAGTTAATCTGGGACAATTACATGGTATCGCAAGGGATGACAAATTGACGCTGGAACAAAAACTCAAAGAAACAGAGGAATTGGAAAAAGAAGCGCGAAACAAACAGCTTCAGTCTCCTGTTAAAGAATCAACTGTTTCCAAACAAAAATCCAAACAACCAGCTGAAGTTGAAGCCGGACGCGTTTCAGAAAAATTGCAGGAGAATATGAAAGAAACGCCTGAACAAGAGAAAGAAAAACAGGCCAAACAGAAAGAAGAAAAATCGGCAAAAGGAAAAGAAGCCAAGCCGAAAAAATCTTTGCAGGCTCAAATAAAGAATGCAGAAGCAAAACAGCAAACAGATTCAAAAGACAAGAGTGCTGCGCTGTCCGATCGTGAAAAAGCGGCACAGGCCAAAATTATTGCGATGAAAAGGAAACAAGATCTTGCGCGCTGATATTAAATTTTTGACGTTTGCATCTGTTTTTTCCGCCGTTTTGTTATTAAATGCTGCGAACGGTTATGCTTACACGCTCAGCACAGGCGCCGTTGTTGATTCGGCTAATCTGCCCCCTCCCCGTCAAAGCGGAAACGGTGCGGCCGCCGAAAAATGGTGCAAAGAAGAAGGAAAACGACTACCGACTATTGAAGAATTGCGTGAAATGTATAAATACAGGGATCGAATCGGCGGTTTCACCAACGGTTTTGACGCGGGCGGCTGGCCTTATTGGTCTGAAAGAGCAACGCATAACGAAGACGGCCAAGACTATGGATATCGAATTATTTTCGGAAATGGCGCCGAAGAGTATCAACAAGTAAAAGATGGCGCTTTAGTCCGTAAATTCGGCGAACAAGGCGAAGAACAATACAGACCGTTTTGGATTAAAAGCGGCTTTGGCGGTTATGTGCGCTGCGTAAAATAGCTTTGAATAAAATCTTCAATTAAAGCCGTTATAAAAAATGACGGCTTTTTTTGTTTTTCCAACAGAAAACAAATAAAACATAAAAGCTTATAATCCGTTTCCCGCATATCAACGGACACGTTTGAAAATCGATTATAATATTTGACGATCCGACAAACAAAATCCCGACCGATTTTATATAACGGAACAAATTCATTCGTTCGCGGATAAAAGCCTGCATTCGCAAAATCAATTATTCCGGTTAAAATACTTTCCTTTTCAGGATCAATCAGTATATTGCTGCCGCTTAAATCATTGTGACAAAAAACAAAATCACGAGAACAATTCATTTTAAAATCATTCAAATCTATCCGATTATGGCTGTGTTTCAACAGCAATTCCCGACAGTACTCTATATTAATCCGATTAGTAAAGTCCCAATCCTGCCCTGCCTGAATCGATATTTTTTGAAACGCTTTCAGTGGCACAGAATGAAGCTCGGCCAAAAATGCCGCAGTTTCCCGTGCCAATCTGTCTTGCCGCTCTAAGTTTAAATGAGCATAACATGTATTAAATTCCGTTTCTCCGCGGCGATTATCCATAATTTTTCCGGGAATATACCTATGATAAGAAAAGGCTGACAAAATATCCTTACTTTGGTCAACGATAAAAACTTCCGCGATTTTGGAACGAAACGTTTCAGAAAGGCTATCTCTTAAAACTTTTGTCAAATTTGCTTCCTGCCGCATCGCCGCAAACGCTTCTTTAGTTTGGGGAAAGCGGTAAACTGTCTCCCCGGCCCTGACAGCCGTCGAATTGCTGCCGCCGGGTAAAATCACCGTATTTTTCAACTCAATTAATGGATTCCACGATAATATGGCCTTTCGCATTAACAGTTCTTTATCAGGAGTATTTTCCGCAATCTGATTCATCATTTTATCCGACGAATAACTTTAAAAGAAAAAGAGGCTGTACCGATTGATACAGCCCCTTGTAAAGTATGCAAAAGAATTAACGTTTGCTGAACTGATAGCTGCGGCGAGCTTTGGCTTTACCGTATTTTTTACGTTCCACGACACGCGGATCGCGGGTCAGGAAACCGGCATGTTTCAAAGCTGTATGCAGTTCCGGTTCAAAGTTGTCCAAACAGCGGCTGACGCCATGACGAACAGCACCGGCCTGACCGGACAAACCGCCGCCGGAAACCGTAATCGTCACATCAAACTGGCCAACGCGATTGGTCACTTCGAACGGCTGATTGATGATCATACGCAAAACGGGACGCGTAAAATATTTTTCAATATCAATCCCGGTCACCGTCATTTTGCCGGAGCCGAGCTTGAGCCAAACGCGAGCGCTGGCGTCTTTACGACGTCCCGTCGCATAAGCGCGGCCGAATTTATCTTTCTTGGGTTCGCGAACAACCGCCGGTTCAGCGGGAACAGCAGCTACCATTTCATTTTTCAGATCTTCCAAACCAGCCATGATTAGTTCCTCTTATTTTTCGGGTTCAAAGCGGCGACGTCCAAAACTTCTGGGTTTTGAGCGGCATGCGGATGTTCGGGACCGGCATAAACGCGCAGATTTGTCATCTGCTTACGGCCCAGCGGATTGCGTGTAATCATACGTTCAACAGCTTTGATAATCACACGTTCCGGATGCGCGCCTTCACTGACTTTGCCGGCGGTTACGCCTTTAATTCCTCCGGGGAAACCGGTGTGACGATAGTACACCTTGTCGGACAGTTTTTTG
>JAFVEJ010000229.1 GCA_017476085.1 Alphaproteobacteria bacterium | reverse complement strand
GGCGAATTTGAGCGTTTATTTCCCGAATTAAAAGGACAAAACAAATTAGTGCAGGCTTTAGCCGCAGCCAAAACACTCGGCTGTACGGTTGTTTTAAAAGGAGCCGACACGGTCATTGCGTCCTGCGACGGAAAAGCCGCGATCAATGCGACCGAATGTTTTGATCTGGCCACGGCAGGCAGCGGAGATGTTTTAGACGGCATCATCGGCGCAATGCTGGCCAAAGGCCTGCCACCGTTTGAAGCCGCCTGCGCCGGCGTGTGGCTTCATTCCCGAGCTGCCGAAAAAGCGGGAAAAAATTTGATTGCGGAAGATATCATCGCCTGTTTAAAATAAGTTCATGTATATTTTTTACCTGCTGCGGCACAAATTCTGGGTTATGTATTACTGCTTCAAACACGGGTTGTTTTGGCGCGGAATAGTTCATGACTGGGACAAACTTTTGCTGCCTTCCATGATCTTGGTTTATTCAAAATACTACCCGAGAATCCGGGAAATCAGAAACACCGACGGTTATTATAATCCTTCCGCCGCCCCACCGGATTACCAACGGGCCATTCTGGCGCACTTCAACAGATCCCGCCATCATTGGCAATACTGGGTGTTGGCGAACGGCACTTCTTTTACCGCTCTGGATATGACGGAAACGGACGTGCGGGAGATGATCTGCGATTGGGCGGGAGCCGGCCGGACAAGACAGAAAAAGAAATGGACAAAAGCCAGCGTGCGCACTTTTTTCAACAACACGCGGGATAAAATGGTTTTATCCGAAAAAACTATTCAGCTGATTGAAAAAAATCTGGATTCTATGGGATGGTAGCTTTTTACCGGCCGATTCCCCGATAATCAAATCCCAGCCGTTCCGCTTCGTTTTTATCCAGCAGATTGCGCAGATCAACAATTTTCGGCGTTTTCATCAACGTTTTGATTTTGGCCAAATCCAATGACTTAAAATCGGCCCATTCGGTTAATACGGCTAAAACGTCGGCACCTTCAGCCGCTTCATAAGCATCCCCGGCATAGCCGATTTGGTTTCCGACCAACTTTTTAGCCGTATCCATCGCTTTAGGATCATAAGCAACAATCGTCACTTCATGTTTAAGCAACGCGGAAACAATCTCCATTGCCGGACTTTCGCGGCAATCGTCCGTGCCGCCTTTGAATGCCAATCCGAGAACGGCGATTTTCGGTTTTTGAACACCTTTTACCGCATTCAAAATCCGCTCTGCCATTTCGACTTTGCGCGCATCGTTTTTGCGGATTGTCGTTTCAATCAAAGACATTTCCACGCCATAACCTTTAGCCATATACGCCATTGCATTGGTATCTTTCGGAAAACAGGAACCGCCGTACCCCGGCCCCGGATTCAAAAACTTGGCGCCGATACGCGTATCCAATCCCATTCCTTTGGCAACTTCGTAAACATCCGCGCCCGATTTTTCGCAGAAATTCGCCATCTCGTTAATATAGTGAATCTTCATCGCCAAAAAAGCGTTGGAGGCATACTTGATCGTTTCTGAAGACCGGCGCTTGACAAACAACATATGCGCTTTTTCACCGAACGGCGCATACAGCTCTTTGATTTTGGCGGCCGCTTTTTCCGTATTGGCGCCGACAATAATGCGATCGGGATTGAAAAAATCATGAACCGCGAAACCTTCGCGCAAAAATTCAGGCAGGGAAACCACATCAAAATCGGCGGCAGGATTGACTTCACGGACGATTTTTTCCACTTCGTCGCCCGTTCCGACGGGAACTGTCGATTTGTTGGCGATGACCGTATAACCGGTTATATACCGCGCCAATTCCCGCGCCGCCGCATGAACATATTTCATATCGGCTTCTTTCGTGACCGGATGCGGCGGGGTACCGACTGCCAGAATCACGATATCTGCCTTTTCGACGCCTTCTTTCATGTCGGAAGTAAAGCGCAGTTTGCCCGAAGCCGCGTTTTTATGAAACAAATCCTCCAAACCGTCTTCAAACAAAGTGATCTTACCGGCCTTCAACGCGGCTATTTTTTCTTCAATCGCATCTATACAGACAACTTCATGCCCTAATTCCGCCAAACCGACCCCTGTCGGCAAACCGACATATCCCGTTCCGATAATTCCGACTTTCATATTTTTCCCCATAAAGCTTTGATAAAAGTTTCCGTTACAATCGGTTATACGTTTTTCCGTGTCCGCGTGCAAACCTTTTTATATATTCCGCGGAATCCGGAAACAAAGATAATCCTTGCACAAACAAAGCGGCGCTTTTAAAATAAATAAATTCTTAACCTTTTAAACGGGAGGAGCCGCCTTGCAGTTCAAACGATTTCTTTTATCCTTCACGGCTTTTTGCCTGATGACCTCAACCGTTCCGGCTGCATCGACTCTTATTTCTCAGGATGCCGTCAAATCATTGAATGTAACCGTTTACAACAACGGACTGGGATTAATCAAAGATACGCGTTCCGTTTCGTTCAAACAAGGCGAAAATGCCTTGTCTTTTCAAGGTGTTTCAGCTCAAATTCAGCCGGAAACGGCCCTTTTCGACGGTCAGGGATTGAAAGTTCTGTAACAAAATTTCTATTTTGATTTGCTGTCACTGGAATCTTTGCTGCGCAAGTTTTGGGGCAAAGATATTCAAGTGATTGAAACGAACCTGCTGAGCGGCAAAAAAACCATAGAAAACGCAAAGGTTCTCTCCGTTGATGCCGGATTGGTTCTGCAGATCGGGGACCGCATCGAAACGGATTACACCGGCCGGCTGATATTCCCCGATATCCCGTCCGATTTATATGATCAACCCACATTGGTAATTAATGTTGCCGCAAATCAAAACAGCACGCAGGACGTAGAGCTGAGCTATCTGACAAACGGTCTGTCATGGCGCGCCGATTACGTTGCCGAATTAAACGATGCGGAAGACAGCATCAATCTGAACGGTTGGGTGACTTTGACGAACACATCGGGAATTGCCTATAAAAATGCCAACATCCAATTCGTCGCCGGATCCGTCAATCGCGTTCGCCCTCCCGTTCAGCCCCGTCCGATGATGAAAGCGGCGCGTTCCATGGCGATGATGAATGACGCCGTTGTCGCGGAAGGAATGAGCGAGGAGCAGCTGATGGATTATCATCTGTACTCTTTGGGACGTTTGACCGACATTGCTTCGAACCAAACGAAGCAGCTGGCTTTATTGTCGGCATCCGGCGCTAAAGTTCAAAAGGAATATAAATTCGTTAATATCGTCCCCACCTACCGAAGCCGGGGAAACTTCGGCGAATTTGAAACAAAGAATGCCAACGTCGTTTTAAAAATGAGAAACGATAGAGCTTCCAATTTAGGATTGCCCTTGCCCGGCGGGACTATCCGCGTTTATAAAGCCGATTCGAAACACAATATGTTTTTTGTCGGGGAAGACCGCATTTCCCATACGCCCGAAAACGGTGAAATCAAACTGAATTTAGGCAGCGCTTTCGATGTGACCGTTCAAGGCAAAGAAACCGCTTACACCTCTTTTTCTGACAAAGCGTACGAAGCCGGTTACACGCTGACGTTCAAAAACGCGACGGATAAACCGGTAAAAGCGACCTATCGGCAAAGTTTCCCGAATCAATGGTCGATAGCGGATTCTCCCATTCCTTACCGGACAACGTCCGCGCGACAGGCGGAATGGACGATTGATATTCCGGCCAAAAGCCAAACCGTTTTAAACTATACCGTACGGGTAAAGAGCCCTTAGAACGATATGCTGACGCTGTTTTTCTTACTTATTCTGTTTTCATTTCCGACCGCTGCTCAGGAACAGCTGAACTGGCAGCCTTTGGAAGTAACCGTTGTTGAAGAAGAGGAAGAAGAAGCTGCCGCCCCCTCTTTTCAGCAGGCTGACAAACGCTTCAGAAGCTTAATGACCGATTTGAAATCCAGTCTGGAAAAAAAATCAAAAAAGAAAAATCGCAAAGTGGAAGCGGTTAATAAGGAAACCGTCTATTCCGCGATTGTCGAAATGATCGAAACGTCTTATCCGGGCGGACTGGATGCGATGGTTCGGGCGAACGAACAATTGGAAGACGATATTTACCGGCTGATATTGACTTTGCCGAAATACGCTTACCAATACATCGGCCCGTTCATTCATGAAATGCCCTACGTTTCGGATCGCATCTTAAATATCCCCGGCATCAAAGAAACAAAAGGAAAATTTCCGACGCGCATCGCTCCGCAAATGAGGGAATATGCCAAAAAGTACGGCAAATATATGTCCACGCATTTATATATTTACCTGATGCCGGAAGCCTGGGCCCTTCCCGAACGGGAAAAATCGACCTTTAAAGGATATAATAAAATCATCTCGATTGATGAAAACGGGAAACCGGAAGGCTTGTTCGACGTTAAAAACCGTTCTTTGCTGACGAAGTACAAAATGCCGGATCCCGCGAAATATCAATCGAGAGAGGCTTTGAAAAAGAACGTGCGCCCGCAGACACCCGCCGATCAGGTTACACAAACATCCCCTTTGACGGAAGGCGACGTGGAAGCCGCTTTAGCCTCTTTCCAAAACATAGAACAGGCTTTCGGAAACAACAGATTTGATGAATTTCACACGGCTTTGCGGGATATGTCGCTCAGCGACAACAATCTGATGGGTGAATTGCTGAACCCGATGCAGGTATTGGTTGACAAAATCAATCGCCTGCCGGAAAAGGAGAAATTCGCAAAAACCGTTGCCAAAAACGGATTTACGCCTGAAAGTTGGGGCATTACCGTCGATAAAATCATCAAAGCGCGCCGAGTCGCAAAAATGAGTCCCGCCGTCGCCCTGACTTTGTCTGCCTGGAGAAAGCTTAAAAAACCGCCTAAATCGTTTGATGTATTAACACCGCGTGACCGGCAGATTTCTTGGGACAGTATTCAGCTTTTTCTGGGGATGTATTCTTCTTCGCGCGAAAACCTGCTTGCAGTAAAAAATTATGGTGATAATATCCGAAAAGTTTTCGCAACAAGAGATATGATGGTTATAGAAACACCCGTCTATGGCATTTATTAGCAAAGGATATAAAAATGGGTTGGACAGACGAACAGGTTGAAGAACTGAAACGCCTTTGGGACAAAGGGTTGACAACAGGGGAAATCGGCAAAGCGTTGGGCGTGTCCAAAAACGCCGTTGTCGGCAAGGCTCATCGTTTGGGATTAAACGGGCGTCCGTCTCCCATTCGCCGCGGCGAAGACGACGCGACAGCCGTTCCCGCGGAAAAAGAAAGCGCTCCGGCAAAAAAGAAAACGGCCAAAACCGCCGCCGTTAAAAAAAGTGAAGAAAAACAAAAAATATTTACGGTGAATGATTTGACATCCTCTTCCTGTCGTTGGCCAATCGGCGATCCGAAGGACGAAGATTTTCATTTCTGCGGAAAAGAAGCTCTGCCGGACAAACCCTATTGCGCAGAACATGCCGCGATCGCCTATGTTTCGGCAAAGACACTGAGATAACACGCTTGGCAAAACACATTCTTTTATAGAAAACGTCGGTGATAATCCGGCGTTTTTTATTTTACATCAAAGAACACGTTAAAATTTCCGACAAAAAAAAGCGGAGAAAAAATTCTCCGCTTTTTTGTAATCTTTACGATTAACGATAGTAAAACGTCACAGCAGAAGTACTTGCTGATCCGCACCCTGATGATGCGGAAGAGAGAAACATCGGCATACCAAAATTTCCACCCTTATCCGCTGTTGACATCGTGCCGGCTGAGGATGTATTCGAAATTGCAAAAGAAGTAGGCGCGGTACTTGTTGCAACGAGCGTCACCAATCCGGATGATGCATCTCCCCAAGACTGTGTTGCTAATGAAACGCACGCACTAGCCGGCAGATCCTGGTATGAAACATAAAATGCCTTTTTCGAACCTGATGCCGTATTTAACGAAGCCATCTTGATTGCGCCGCCATACGGATTAAGCATAGTGGATGCAGTGCAGTCCGTACTCGAACACATTTCATCCGTCAACGCGCCCATCTTCTGCAGAAGAGCAGGTTGATCAACAAGGTCGTAGTTTTTCTGAGAAGCCGTCAACGTACGAATGTTCGTAATCAACGTTTGAATTTGGTCTGTCGTTTTGGACACTTTAAATTTGTTCATCGCCTGTGAATAACCCGCGATACCACCGACCGACAACACGCCGATAATCGCCAGAACACCCAGCATTTCGATCATGGAACGACCGGATTCTTGTGTATGAATATTTTTCATTGCAAATCTCCTTTGTTAGTTTCTAGGTTCAGTATCCCGCAAAAAATCAAACGAAACAATCCTGTAAAACCGCATAAAGAATATGACAAAGGTCATATATTTTTAGGGCATTTCGTTTTTTTTCTGAACTTTTCCGCGTTTTTATGCAAAATATTTTTCAATTTATGTCAGTTTGAGGTATTCAGATATATATCTTTGATAAGGAATAGCAATGACACAAGCCGATTTATTCCGCAAAACTTTTTTTCCCGACGTTTCCGCCGTTCAATGGCGCGATTGGCGTTGGCAGCTGGCAAACCGTCTGACAACCGTTGACCGGATATCCCGTCTGATCAAATTGACGCGGGCAGAACGAACCGCTTTATCTCAGGAAAACTCATTCCCGACGGCGATCACTCCCTACTACGCTTCTTTGCTGCAAGATTCGCCTTAGCGCAAAACGATGCAGCCGTCAATCAAAGAAACAACGCTTTCCGTCGGAGAAACGGACGATCCTTTAGGCGAAGAGCCATGTATGGTGGCTCCGGGATTGGTTCACCGTTATCCGGACAGAGTCTTATTCCTGACGACCGATTACTGTTCCGCTTATTGCCGATACTGCACACGATCACGATTAGTCGGAAGACATGCCACGCAAAACAACGGCGACGGATTGAAAAAGCGTTGGGATGCGGCTTTTGATTATATCCGAAAACATAAAGAAGTTCGGGACGTTCTTGTTTCCGGCGGAGATCCGCTGACTCTCGACGATGAAAATCTGGAATATCTGTTAAGTTCTCTGCGCGCAATCAAGCATGTTGAAATGATTCGGATCGGATCGAAAGTTCCCGCCGTTTTGCCGATGCGCATCACACCACAGCTGATGAAAATCATCCGTCGTTATCATCCTGTTTTTTTCAGTCTGCATTTTACGCATCCCGATGAAATGACGCCGGAAACGGTTCGCGCATGCGAACGGATCGCCGACGCGGGTATTCCGGCGGGATCGCAAACCGTTTTATTAAAGGGCGTCAACGACGATGCCGAAACGCTGAAAAAACTGATGCACAATCTATTAAAAGCGCGCGTTCGTCCTTATTACCTGTTTCAATGCGATCCGATTGCCGGATCCATGCATTTTCGCGTTCCCGTATCCAAAGGAATCGAATTGATCAACGCTCTGCGCGGTCATACGTCGGGATATGCGGTGCCGACGTATGCCATAGACATTCCGGGCGGCGGCGGAAAAATCGTTATCAACGACCAACGCTGCGTCGGACGGGACGGCGATTTTCTTTTGTTAAAGAATTTCGAAAACGATATTTACCGTTATCCCGATCCGTTGGCAGACCGCGAGTAAAAAAATTATCCTTTTTATAAGGCTAATTGACTTCTTTAATATCCGTCACCAAAGGCAGCTTGGATACATGACGAACAGAAGCCGTGTATTCGCGCACAATTCCCTTTGTCGGATTTTCTTCCGTGGCATCCGAAAATTCCGCGACCAAAACGGAAGAAACTTCTTTAAGCAGAGGACAAACTTCCGGATGAATATAATCCAGAACAATCATTTGATCCGCCGTTCGATAAAACAAGGCATGATCTTTGCCGTTAAACAAGATTTGCGGACGATCCGGACTGCCTTCCCGAGCCTTTAAACAGAACAGAAGCTCACCGTCCGCATTGGCTAATATATCATAATAAGCTTCTGTTTCCACAGCTGTATTGGTCATCTCAATCTCTCCGTTTTGCCCTGCCGTCACCGACAATGCCAAGTTATACTAGCATATCTCTCTGTCATATCAAGAAAAAATCGTTTTATTTCGACTTCTGAACGGAAGCGGCCGCCGTCTTTTTCTTGGTATTGTAACGGCAGGCATACGCGACTTTCTGTTTGGCACCGCTGTTGCTGATCAACTGCGCGCGATCACCGAACAGAGTAATTTCATCTTTCAAAACATCGACTTCGTATTTATTAAACTTATAGTCCTTAGCGGAAACGGTCCATTCAAAACGCCCCGGCATTTCCTTGGCGACCGCGCTTTCGCAAATTTCCTGAGCCGCATCCTCATATTCGGAATAATACGAGTTCTTTTTCGTATTCATTTTCCGGCATTCTTCTTCCGAAGCGCATATTTTCATAGAAGCCTGATTCCTGCTCATCTGTTCGGCATCCCTCTGCCGACGCATTTCCGAACGGCGCTGAGCCATAGAAAGCTCCTGATCAACACTGAATTGAATGGCGGAAACCTGCAAAGACAGCAACAACGTTCCGGCAGCCAAAGCAACGACAATCAACTGCATCAAAGAAGCGCCGGCTTCCGTCGCTTTCGGACGAACGACATAAACTCCCGCGCCGATGCTGCCCAAAATTAAAAGCATCAGCAATTTCGAAAAGAAAGAGCCTTGTGTCGAAACGGAAGAAAACATCGACAACATCATCAATCCGAAAATACAAACTAAAAAATAAGAACAAATCGGATATTTTGTTTTTTCCAACAAATCGTTTCTGTGCAGGAACGCGATCAAACCGACCGTCCCGAAAAACAAGCCGACCAGCACAATTTTGCCGAAGGCTCCGAAAAAGGAAAACAACGATAAAAACAGCAGAACGGCGATCAATACGCCGGCAAAAGCGATGCCTGTGCGTATGGCGGCCTCTTTGTTCTGGGACAGCAACGTTTTAAAATCCCCTTTAAGCAGCGGTTCAATGTCGTTATCCGACAACAGGAGCATTTCTTTAATTTTTTCCTGTAGGTTCTGCATACGTTTTATCCTCCGGCAGCCTGTCTGTTGTGTTAAGAAAAGCACAAAAGGCTTTAAATTGCAAAAAAATTCCGTTATCCGCCTTTCAGCAGGCGGCGTTTCTCACGATCCCAATCCCGTTTTTTAATATCCTCGCGCCGATCGACGGTGTTTTTGCCGACTCCGAGTCCTATTTTTACCTTGGCTATTCCGCGCGCGTTAAAATACAGCTCCAAAGGGATTAATGTATATCCCTTGCGGGCCACGGCGCCAATCAAACGCTTCAGTTCCTTTTTATGCACCAAAAGCTTGCGCGGGCGCGTTGCCGAATGCTTCACATAGCCGATCGAACCGTATTCCAAAATGTTCGCATTGATCAAAAACAGCTCGCCTTTTTCAGCCGACGCATATGATTCGTTAATGCTGGCCCGGCCCAAACGCAGCGATTTCACTTCCGCGCCGGTTAAAATCAAACCGGCCTCAACTGTTTCCTCAATCGCATAGTTAAAATGCGCTTTTCTGTTTTTCGCGACCGTTCCCGAACTGATCATCGTTGATTTTTTTGCGGCCATTTTTTACCCCGCGATGCCGGCCGCGCATAAAGCGGCTTTCACCTTTTCTTTAGACATATCCGATATTTCGCAAAGAGGCAAACGAACGGAACCGTCCCCGTATCCGACCAAAGAAGCAGCATACTTAACCGGACATGGATTCGTTTCGACAAACATCGCTTCATGCAGCGGCCACAACAAATCGCGCAGCCGCTCGATTTCCGGCCAATCTTTCGCAGCCCAGGCACGATGCAGCCGCGCGCACAAAGCCGGCGCAATATTGGCCGTCACGGAAATGCATCCATGCCCTCCATGCGCCAAAAAAGCAACGATTGTCGCATCTTCGCCGGATAAAACGGAAAAATCTTCTTTTTCAACGGCCGCCCTGATTTTCAAAGGCCGCATCAAATCCGGCGTCGCATCTTTAATCCCGATGATTCGGGGCAACTGAGCCAGACGCGCGATCGTGTCAATATTCAAGCTGACTCCGGTCCGTCCCGGAACGTTATAAAGAATAATCGGCAAATCGCAAGCCTCATGAACGGCTTGATAATGTTCAAACAATCCCTGCTGAGTCGGCTTGTTATAATACGGCGTCACAATCAAAGCCGCATCGGCGCCCAACGTTTTTGCCAAACGCGTGTTTTCGATTACCCGCTGCGTATTGTTTCCGCCCGTACCGGCTATAACGGGTATTCGACCGGCAACCGTTTTGACGCACAGAGCAATGACCTGTTCATACTCCTGCGCTGTCATAACGGCGCTTTCCCCCGTTGTGCCGCACACGACCAAACCGTTTACGCCCGAAACAATTTGAAATTCGATCAGCCGGCAAAAAGCTTCCGCATCTATTTGCCCGCGATTAAACGGTGTGATTAAAGCGGTATAAAGTCCCGTGAACATCAAGCCTCCTGAAAACAACGTTTTAAATTAACCGTATCTTAAAAGAAATCCTTCAAAAATAAAAGCGGTATCCTCTTTTGCGAAAGGAAAAAGAAGTGAAACGTCGTGTTTTGCTGTTTTACTGTCTGTCTGTCGGCTTTTTCCTGACTCCGCCGCGTTTTGCCGCCGGCGCTTTATCGAACCAATCCGCCGTTCAAGCCATTAAAGCTTCTGCCGTTCAAGATTATGCCGCCGCTGCCGCAGCAGCAAAGAAAACAGCCAACTCCACATTGATCAAGCTGGTGGAATGGTTCCGTCTGACCGACAGCAAACAAGAAAATGATTTTCATCAAGCGGAACATTTTATGAAAAAAAATCCGGATTGGCCGCGTGTTTATTTGATTCGCAGAAATGCGGAACGATCTTTGCTGACCAAAGGCACAAAAAAAGAAATAATCAATTGGTTCAAACAATATCAGCCTATTTCTCCCCAAGCCGTTTTAACCTATGCCGATTTGCTGATGGAAAAAAAAGAATGGGAAAAAGCCGTTCCTATGCTCCATTCTTTGTGGAATCAGGGTGATTTGAATGAAGAAGAAACCGCTCTTATAAAAGAAAAATTATCTTTTTTGCTGGACGAACGCGATTTTCAAAACCGGATAAAAAAACTGCTTAACGAACGCAAACCGTCTCAGGCGCGTAAATTTTTTTCTTTTATTTCCGATGATAGCCGACGCCTGGCGCAGGCACGGGCAGGATTGATCTCCAATGCTTCGGACGCCAAAAAAAGCTTAAAAGAATTATCCTCCGAACAACAAAAAGACAGCAACTTGCTGTTTGACCAGCTCCGTTGGCTGCGGATTAATAAAAAATATTCTTCGGCTGCCAAACTTTTGGAAAAAATTCCGCAGGAAAAACAAAACACTTCGCGTTGGTGGACGGAAAAATCCGTCTTAATCCGCCAGTTTTTAACCGATTCCGATTATCAAACCGCTTATGCTCTTGCCAAAAACCATTATTTAACATCCGGTTCCGATTTTGCGGACGCGGAATGGACGGCCGGTTGGATTGCTTTGAGAAATTTGAAAAAAAGGAAAAAAGCGACGGAGCATTTTGAAAAAATGCTGCAAAACGTTTCTTCTCCCCTCAGCGTGGCGCGCGGCGAATACTGGTTAGGACGCGCTTATGAAGAAATGAATGATTCCGTGCGCGCCGCCGTTTATTATGAAAAAGCGGCTGAAAAACAAACCACTATTTACGGTCAGCTGGCCGCGGAAAAATTAAACCGGCAAAAACAAATACCGCCCTTGCCCGAAGAAAAAAAACCTGATCCTCAACTGCTTGAACGGCTGAAAAAAACAGAACTGTTCATCGCTATGCAAATGTTGGAAGAAGCCGGATTGCACGAAGCGGCCGATTTATTTGCCACCCGCTTATATCTGAACGCTTCCTGCGCCGAAGAAGTAACCGCTTTGGCTTATGCGGTCACGAACGATTTAAAGCGGGAAGACTTAGCCGTAACAATCGCCAGACGCGCACGGCGAAACGGCATAGATATCGCTTCTTTGGGATATCCCGTACGGGATTTAAAGCATGACGAACGAACCGAAGCGGCTTTAATCCTGTCCATTATCCGACAGGAAAGCAGTTTTTCCTCTTATGCCGTTTCTTCGGCCGGCGCGCGCGGTCTGATGCAGATTATGCCGGCAACGGCCAAACAAATTGCCAAAAGAAAGCGCAAAGATTTTTCCGTTCAAAAGCTTAATACCAACCCTGATTTCAATGTTGAATTAGGCAGCACTTATTTTGCGGATTTGCTGAAACGCTTCAACGGTTCTTATATTCTGGCGATAGCGGCCTATAATGCCGGCCCGAGCAATGTCAATAAATGGCTGAAATCCATAGGAAACCCGCAGGAAGACGTCGATCCGATCGATTGGATCGAACGCATTCCCTTCGGCGAAACCCGCAATTATGTCCAGCGTGTCTTGGAAAACCTGCATATTTACAGGCGGTATCTCAATTATCCCGAAACGGAATTAACCGGTTGGGTTCAAAAAGAACTTTAAAAAATTTCTTTTTCTGACGGCGGCTTTAAAAAATGCTTGGAAATTTTCCACTTCTGAACCGTCGTTTTCACAAAAGGATCGGAAACGTCTTCAAAGCGCCATCCCTTCTTCAGCAATCGTTCAACCGCCCATTGATCCGCTTTGACCGCCAATAAAACAACCATCGCGATCAGCAAATAACCGATGGCGTCTTCAACGGGATCGGCAGCCTTCTGCATAGCAGCTTCGTACTCCGCCACGGTCGTTGCCGACAAAATCGATTGAAAGTGCCGATAAATGAAAAAAAACTGAACCGTTGACAAAATAAAAAGCCCCCAGGCCCATGTCCACAGCCGCTTATAAAACAACGGCAGGCCGAAAAAACTTCCCAGCAACAAAATCTGCAAATTAAAACCGGCTGTCATTTCCTTCTTTTCCCCCGTATCGGGATTAAACATTTTCAGCTTCGAAGATTTGGTCACGCCAAAAAAAATCAATTTCAAAAAGTCTTTCATTTTCACCGCCGTTGTATTTTTTTCCTTTTATAATTCTTATATACCGAAACAAACATCGGCTCAAATTATGTTTTGTTTTTTCGATTCCGATCATAAAAATCCGATAACCTGTCCAGCATTTTATTTATTGCCGAATAAACAGCCCGATACGTTCGTTTGGATCCTCGATTCAAAACGGGATATTTATCCAAAAAGGAACGAACATTAAGCTCGTCTCTCAAAAAATGAAGCGCATAAACATCAAAAGGCCCGACAGCTTTCAATGCCTGCAGATATCTGTCCGCCGCGTCACAGCGAAGATCGGACAATTCGGATTTTCCCCGGCCTCCGGCTACAAACAATCTGTCATAATTTCTTGTAATTCGCCCTGAAAAAACAGAATTTCGAAAGTCGTTCATAAACAACAGTCCCGCCCTTAATCTGTTTTCCGCAACAGGAAATGTTCCTAATTTTCCTTTATTATATAATTTCACCAAAACAGAAGCATTCCTGCCTTGCGTCCCTGTCAAATCCGATAAAACCGCCTTTTCCATTCTTTCCTCTTTTCAACAAATATTAAGGAGCCTCTTTTATCACATATTGTTTATTCAATCAATAACAAATAGTTAATTCTATTCCGTGATAAACTATGCAAATATAGAAAAGAATTAATTGGAAAATAGGGATTTGCCATGATCGGAGAACGGTTAAACCAGAGAATTTCCGAATTGGGATTAACTCAACAGCGCGCAGCGGATCAGCTTGAAACCAGTCAAAGCAGATTAAATCAGTATTTAAAAAATAAACGCGAACCGGATTCTCAAATGTTCTGCAAGATTTGCCGTACTTTCGATGTTTCGCCAAACTGGCTGTACGGATTTGACGATGTTCTTCCCGCAGAAGCACCGAAAATCAATAAAGTTGCAATAGAAACCGCTGTTTTATTTTTAAAAAAATACGAAGAAAATCATAAAAAATCTTTTTCTGCCGAAAAATCCGCCCGCATTATTACCGTTGTATATGAAATCATCGTGTCAGAATCGCCGGAAAACGCACAAAAAGCTATTGATTGGATAATAGAGGCCGCCGCATAATGAAGCAAGATAACCGACCACCATGCAACAGCCCGAAAAGCCAATTGGACGCTTTAACGGAAATGTTGCGGGAAGAACCTGCCCGCGAGAACACCGAAACGGAAACACCGCGGAAACAGGAAAAAATCGTCATCATTTCCGTTACCGGAAATAACAATATTATTACGGGCGAAAAAGCAAAAGTTATTATCGGACATAATGATCGGAAAACATTTTTTGTTGCCGGCGCAATGCTTTGTATGCTCTTTTTTTAAGCCATAATTCCATTCATAATTTCAGAAACAAAGAGACCACAACTAAAAGTTGCATCCCCTCTTTTCCGGAAGTGGATATGCTTCGGGAACACGTCAAATTATTAGCCCAAAAACAAAACCGTCATCCCAATTCTGTTTGGGCGGAATTTAAAAGAAAATACGGATTTCATTCCTATAAAAATATAGATTGCCAAACACTTGAAAACATAAAAAGAGACATTTACATAAAAACAAGATACATCCAAAAAGAGAATATACAATAGAATAAAAAAATACAAATTTATTATAAATTAAATGGTATAATGACAAAATAAAATAAAAAAGTAACATAGCTCTATAAAAAACGCTTTCTCATCGAGAGGCTTTTTATATACATACATTATATGTATTTCTTAAACAGTAAAGGAGAATACTATGTTGCTAAAAAAGATTCTGTTAGGAACCGTCGCATCCGCTTTTGCTTTGTCTGCATTCGTTTCCCCGGCAAAAGCTCAGGACCCTTGCGGAGACCGTCCTTATATGGCTGTCAGAGCCGGCTTGTCCATGATAAACAACCATGTTGATAAAAATACTTGGAATGCTAGTGTTGCCGCCGGTATGCAATTAAACCAATTCCGGACTGAATTGGAATATATATACCGCGACGGCGTTGAAGGACGGCACAAGGGAATAAAACATAAAATCGACAGTATGAGCTTGTTGCTCAACGGATATTACGACATTCAGATGGGCTCCTCTTTACATCCGTTTGTCAATTTAAGTATCGGAGCTTCCAGATTGGAGCTGAAAGAGGTAGGAGCAGGCTCGAATACGGACACCAAATTTTCTTGGGGCGGCGGTGTCGGCGTCGGCTATGATATAACTCAAAACGTTACATTCGATTTAGGCTACCGTTTCTTAAATTTAGGAAAAGAAATTAAATCCAACGAATTTTACGGCGGATTAAGATTCGCTTTTTAATGTCTGCCCTATCAAAAGCCGGAAATATAAAATTCCGGCTTTTTCATTTTTAAAATTGACATTTCAGCCTAATTGTATAACATTATGTTATACAACCCCCGAGCAAAAAAATGTCTGATCTTGATATTAAAATATTTTGTTTGATTCTGAAAAAAGAGGATGCTTTTGAAAAAGAACTTTCAGAATTAACGGCTCTGATTAAATCAGAAATTCTGTTGAATGAATTATCGGATTACAAATCGGGATTAAGCGATTTAAAAAACGACTTTCTTCTTCCGGCTAAAGCGAGCATTCCGGAAGACCGGGAAACGGCGTCCCGATGGATTGCCGATCAATATTGGCTTTTGCGCCGCATTTAAGCAGAATGGGGCAAAAAATTTTCGTCCTCGGGAACAATCTGATCCTGCGACAAAGAAACGCTTTCTATTTGAGTAACATCCACTTCGTATTGACGAACGATTTCAGAAGAATCTTCCGGCGTTTCCAAAAAACGCACTTTTTTAGCATGAGTCAAAACCGAAACAAATTCATCGGCCAAACCGTCCAACAAAATAATTTGTCCGGGCTGACGCAGCAAAAAAACTTGCCTGCCGCCGTCAAATAAAAAACGCGGATTAATCTGGTTCCCCTCATACGCCTTGATCGTAAAACCGAGAATCCCATCCGAATCACGGAAAACAAAATAACTTTTATCCTGAATAATCTTTCTCATTTTTCCTTCCTGCTCTGAGAAATTTCAGAATACGCCGATATCTTTAAAAATTAGTTACGATGTCCGATCTTGTGTTTTGTCGGCATCCCGTTCAAATTCCGTAACGCCATAGAAGCAGAATTTACGGTTAATGCCCCCTTGCGGAAGGAAAATCCGAAACGCCTTACATTGAATATACGGACGATTCCGAAAGACAAAAGGCTAATCTTCTCTCAGGATTTTGGCCAACCTGTCTAAAATACCGTTGGCGACCTTAATTTCCGGTCCGTCATAAAAACTTTTGGTCAGATCAAGATATTCCGTAATAATAATGGCAACCGGCGTTTCCGGAAAAGCCATCAATTCGGCGACACCCGCCTGCAAAATCGCTTTTAAGGTCATTTCCACACGTTCCGCCGGCCATTCTTCCGTAAAAGAGGCGCTGATCATTTCATTAATTTGCTCCGAATGATCGGCATAAGAAGATAAAATCCCCGCAAATAAAGTCGGTTCCGCCAGCATCACGGGCACAAAAGTTTCCGTTCCCGTCATTTCATTTTCATCTATAACCTCACGCCCGATGTTGCCGGCCATAAAATCCCGAGCGATTTCATCTATTGTCTTTTCGCCGAAAGAAAACTGATATAATGCTTGAACCGCAGCCAAACGGGACGAACTGCGGTTGGTTTTTATCTTAGACATTCTCGTCTCCTTTTAACGGACCGGCGTCTGCCACAGCTTCCAAACTGCCGATAAACGCCTTAAAATCTTTTGCTTCTCTGAAATCGCGGTAAACCGAAGCGAAACGCACATACGCAACAGGATCCAATCCTGACAAAGCTTCCATTACCATTTCGCCGATTTGCCCGGAAGGAATTTCATTTTCGCCGGAAACCTCCAGCTGGCGCTGGATGCTGTTGACGATCAATTCTACCTGCTCCGGACTGATCGGACGTTTTCTGACGGCGATTGTAATGGAACGCTGCAGTTTATCTCTGTCAAAAGGCGTCTTGCTTTTGTCTTTTTTAATCACCGTCAATTCGCGCAGCTGCACGCGTTCAAACGTTGTGAAACGCGACCCGCACGCCGGACAAAAACGGCGGCGGCGAATAGCGGAATTATCTTCGCTGGGTCTGGAATCCTTGACTTGCGTTTCTTCGAATCCGCAAAACGGACAGCGCATTTATTCCTCCATCAATCCTTCATAAATCGGAAAACGGGCGCACAACTCCAACACTTTTGCTTTAGCCTTTTTTTCAGCCGCGGTATTGTCTTCCGGATTTGCCGACAAGCCGTCCAAAACATCGCCGATCAAATTTCCGATCAACTTAAATTCTTCGGTTTTAAAGCCACGCGTTGTCCCCGCCGGCGTTCCCAAACGAATGCCGGAAGTCACCGTCGGTTTTTCCGGATCGAACGGAATACCGTTCTTGTTACAGGTCATATGAGCCAACTCTAAACTCTTTGCCGCCAATTTTCCGGTTAAGTGTTTGGGACGCAAATCAACCAAAACCAAATGCGTATCCGTTCCTCCGGAAACCAAATTCAATCCGCGGGCAATTAAAGTTTCGCCCAAAACTTTGGCATTCGCGACAACGTTTTTCGCGTATTCTTTAAATTCGGGTTTTAACGCTTCGCCCAAAGCAACCGCTTTTGCCGCAATGACATGCATCAAAGGTCCGCCCTGCAATCCGGGAAAAACGGCCGAATTAATTTTCTTGGCCAAATCTTCGCGGTTAGTCAAAATCATGCCGCCGCGCGGCCCACGCAAAGTCTTGTGCGTTGTCGTCGTCACTATATCGGCATACTTGAGCGGATTTTCATGCACACCGCCGGCGACCAGGCCGGCAAAATGCGCCATATCCACCATTAAAATCGCGCCGACTTCATCGGCAATCGCTCTGAATTTAGCAAAATCGACCGCGCGCGGATACGCCGAACCGCCCGCAATAATTAATTTAGGCTTATTTTCTTTTGCCAGACGTTCAACCTGTTCAAAATCGATCAAACCGTCTTCCTTACGCACGCCATACTGAACGGAATTAAACCACTTCCCCGACATTGCGGGAGCCGCTCCATGCGTCAAATGACCGCCGGCATCCAAAGACATACCCATCAATGTGTCCCCCGGCTGCAGCAAAGCCAGCTGCACAGCTCCGTTTGCCTGTGCGCCGGAATGAGGCTGCACATTGACAAATTCGGCATTAAACAACTTTTTGGCCCGTTCAATCGCCAGACTTTCAGCGATATCGACGAACTCGCATCCGCCGTAATAACGTTTGCCGCAATATCCTTCGGCATATTTATTCGTTAATATTGTTCCTTGTGCCTCCAGCACGGCTTTAGAAACGATGTTTTCGGAAGCAATTAATTCAATTTGATTTTGCTGACGGCGCAGTTCTTTTAAAATTCCGTCATACAGATCGGGATCGGCCTGCTTTAAAGACGTTGTAAAAAACGGATTTGTCATTCTATTGTTTCCTTTCAGCACATATGCGACAATTTTTCAACACGGCGGGCGTGACGATCGCCTAAGAAATCTGTATTCAAGAAAATATCCGCACATTCATAAGCCACTTCGACGCCGGTTGTTCTGCCGCCAAGCACCAAAACATTGGCATTATTATGCTGACGGCAAAGTCTGGCGCCGAAAGCGTCATGAACCAATGCGGCACGAATAAAGGGAAAGCGATTGGCCGCGATACTGATTCCGATTCCCGTACCGCACAGCAAAATGCCGCATTCGGCTTTTTCCGTTTTAATCGCATCGGCCATTAACGCCGCAATATCCGGATAATCAACGGAATCTTTGGTATGTGTTCCCAAATCCAGCACGTCATAACCATCATTCTTTAATTTTTCAACCAATAAATTTTTAAGATCAAAACCGCCATGATCCGAAGCAAGCGCAATCTTTTTAGACATTTGAACTTCCTTTCTTATATTTTTTGCTTTTTTAAGTAACACACTCAAACGTTTTTGGCTAGGACTGATTATTTTTCCGAAGAACATATTCCTGTTTTTTTCTGGCCATCATTTTTAAAGACATCATCGGGGTGTTCTTAGGAGCCATAAAAGAAATTTCCGTTCCCGTCGCCGCATGAACTGCCGTTACCTTCAGCGCATTGCCGATCGCCACCATCTGCATCAGAATTTCATCGTTCTGATCCATTGCCGTCCGCCTTTCGTTATTTCAGCGCCGCTGTCAGAGTATCAAAAGACATAACATGCGCCACAGGTCCCAAACTGGCCAGAGTCGGTTTTTGAGAAAAGATTTTTTCGGCCAATTTTTGAACATCGTCAACCGTAACGGCCGCTATTTTCCCCAAAATTTCGTCTTTTTCAAGCAATCTTCCGTACGTCAGCAAATGTCCCGCGTTTTGTTCGCAACGCGCCGTCGGATGCTCTAAAGACATTAAAACGCCCGCCTTTAATTGTGCTTTTGCCCTTGCCAATTCTTCGTCGGAAATCGATTCATTCCTGATTTTTAAAATTTCATCGCAAACAGCCGGCATTAATTCCGCTGTTTCTTCCTCACCGGTTCCGGCATAAATACCGAACAAGCCACCCTTTGTCGATGCGGCATTAAAAGAATACACGGAATAGACCAACCCACGCTTTTCGCGAATTTCCTGAAACAAACGGGAAGACATACCGCCGCCGAATACCGTGGACAACACATGCGCCGTATAATAGTCATCATCAAAAATCGAAACGCCCGGAAAACCTAAGACAAGATTAACCTGTTCCAATGCTTTTTCCTTACGCACTTCCCCGCCACAATAGACAGGATCCGGAGCGTTCAGGCCTTCCTTGTCCATCATACCGCCAAAAGATTTTTCGATCAGACGGACAAATTCTTCATGATTCACTTTACCGCTGGCTGCCGCGACCATTCTTTTGGGCGTATAATTTGTTTTCATATACGCATCTAACGTTTCCCGACTGATTCCGGTAACCGTTT
>JAFVEJ010000228.1 GCA_017476085.1 Alphaproteobacteria bacterium | reverse complement strand
TCTTTTGCTTTATGGGCGCCGAATGCCCGCCGCGTTTCCGTTGTCGGCACGTTCAACGAATGGGACGGCCGCCGTCATATGATGCGGCCGCGCGGTTCGACCGGTGTGTGGGAAATCTTTATTCCGCATATTTCCGCCGGCGTTTTGTATAAGTACGAATTGATCGGACCGGACGGCAATATTCTGCCGTTAAAAGCGGATCCTTTTGCGTTTTATGCCGAAAAGCGTCCATCCACCGCTTCTATGGTTTATGATCTGGATAAATACGAATGGAAAGCTAAAGGTTGGGAAAAGAAACGTGAAAATGTCAATGCCTTGGATGCGCCCGTTTCTATTTACGAAGTGCATTTGGGGTCCTGGAAACGTCATTTTGACGACAACAGCTATCTGTCTTATCAGGAAATGGCGACCGATCTGGTTAATTATGTCAAGGATATGGGCTATACGCATGTCGAATTGCTGCCCGTGAACGAACATCCGTTTGACGGTTCCTGGGGTTATCAGGCGACGGGGCTTTACGCGCCGACAAGCCGTTTCGGAAAACCGGATGATTTCCGCGCTTTGGTCGATGCGTTCCATAAGGCGGGCATCGCCGTGATTATGGACTGGGTGCCGGGACATTTCCCCAAGGATTCTTTCGGTTTGGCAAATTTTGACGGCACGGCTTTGTATGAACATGCCGATCCGCGCCGCGGCGAACATAAAGACTGGGGAACGAAAATTTATAACTACGGCCGCCGCGAAGTAAACAACTTCCTGACTTCCAACGCGATGTTCTGGAACAAGAAATATCAGATCGACGGTCTGCGCGTGGATGCGGTTGCTTCAATGCTTTATCTGGATTACAGCCGCAAAGCGGGCGAATGGATTCCGAATGAATTCGGCGGTCATGAAGATTTGGAAGCCGTTGCATTCCTGAAGCGCACGAATGAGCTGATGTACGCCAACTGCCCGGGAGCGGCGACCTTCGCAGAGGAATCAACCGCATGGCCGATGGTGTCCCGTCCAACCTATATGGGCGGTTTGGGCTTCGGTTACAAATGGAATATGGGCTGGATGCATGACACGTTGGATTATATGGCAAAAGACCCGATTTATCGGCGTTATCACCATAATAAAATGACGTTCGGCATGCTGTACGCCTATAATGAAAACTTTGTTCTGCCGCTCAGTCATGACGAAGTTGTCCATGGCAAATGTTCCCTGTTGAATAAAATGTCCGGCGACCGTTGGCAGAAATTCGCGAATTTGAGAGCGTACTATGGCTTTATGTACGCTTTCCCCGGCAAGAAACTGTTGTTTATGGGCGGCGAATTTGCTCAGGATCGCGAATGGGATTACAACGGTTCTTTGAGTTGGCATTTGCTGAACGACCCGATGCATCGCGGCGTTCAGAATGCAGTGCGCGATCTGAACCGTATTTATCGGGAAACAACGGCTTTGTATGAACAAGACTACGATCCGGCAGGGTTTGAATGGATCGATCCGGATAATGCGGACGAAAGCGTCTTTACATTTATCCGGTACGCCAAAGATCGGGAAACGATGGTTGTCGCCGTTTCCAACTTTACGCCGGTACCTCGCGAAAATTATCGCATAGGTGTGCCGAACGCCGGCCGTTATGTCGAAGTATTCAACTCTGATGCCGAGATTTATGGCGGCAGCGGTATGGGCAATATGGGCGGTGTGGACGCTGTGGAAGAAGGATGCAACGGACGGCCGTATTCCGTTTCCGTGACGCTTCCGCCGTTGGCTACGGTTCTTTTTGTATTGCAGCGCTGATTTGGGGTGAACAATGCCTACCGGAATTCGTGTTTTCCCGGGGCGTCCTTATCCTTTAGGGGCGACATGGGACGGCAGAGGGGTGAATTTCGCTCTGTTTTCAGCCAATGCCGAAAAAGTTTTGCTCTGTTTGTTTGATGAAACCGGAACGCGTGAAATTCAAAGGATTGCAATGCCGGAAAGGACGGATGAAGTCTGGCATGTTTATTTGCCGGATATTCGGCCGGGACAGTTGTACGGCTACCGCGTTTTCGGGCCTTATGACCCGGAACGCGGCCATAGATTTAATCATAACAAGCTGTTGCTGGATCCGTATGCAAAGTCAATCAACGGTAATTTGATTTTTCATGAAGCAATGCAGGGATACCGTTCCGAATCGCCGAAGGAAGATATGTCTTTCGACCGTCGGGACAGCGCTCCTTTTGTGCCGAAGTGTCGTGTCATAGACGATACATATCCTTGGGGAGGGGATAAATCTCCGGCGACTCCTTGGACGGATACGGTTATTTATGAAACGCATCTGAAAGGGTTTACTTTTCAAAATTCTGAAATTGACGAGCAAATTCGAGGCACTTTTGCCGGCATGGGGGCTCCTCAAGCGGTTGATTATTTGAAGAATTTAGGCGTGACATCCGTAGAATTTCTGCCAATTCAGGCTTTTTTCACGGGAAATCATCTGCTGAAAAACAAGCTGCATAATTATTGGGGATATGATCCGATCTGCTATTTTGCGCCTCAGCCGTCGTATATGAAGGGGACGGATATCGGCGAAGTTAAAAATATGATCCGTATGTTCCATGAAGCGGGAATCGAAGTCATTATGGACGTAGTCTATAATCATACGGGCGAAGGCAACCAGATGGGCGTGACACTGTCTTTCCGCGGAATCGACAACGCCGTGTATTACCGCTTAAAACCCGAAAATCCGCGTTATTACGAAGATACGACAGGCTGCGGCGCTTCATTTAATGTAGAGCATCCGCGCGTCATTCAATTGGTAATGGATTCGCTGCGTTATTGGGTGGAGCAGATGCACGTTGACGGCTTCCGGTTTGATTTGGCTCCGACGTTGGCCAGAACGGGGGCAGGTTTTACGAATAAAGCGGGATTTTTAACCGCCGTGCAGCAGGATCCCGTTTTGCAGCGCGTTAAAATGATAGCCGAACCGTGGGATGTCGGTTTGGGCGGCTATCAAGTGGGCGCGTTTCCTCCGGGATGGTCGGAATGGAATGACCGTTTTCGCGATACGGTTCGTTCTTTTTGGAAAGGCGATACGGGGCAGATCGGCAATATGGCTTCCCGTTTGACGGGATCCAGCGAAACGTTCGGCTATCGCGGCCGCCATCCGTGGACAAGTGTGAATTTTGTTACGGCGCATGACGGTTTTACATTGAAAGATGTTGTCAGTTATGAGCAAAAGCATAACGAAGCTAACGGAGAAAACAATCGTGACGGCACGAATGACAACAGGACGTGGAACAGTGGCGTGGAAGGAGATACGGGCAATCCCGTAATATTAGACCTGCGCCGCAAAAGAATGCGGGCTATGGCTGCTACCCTGCTGCTGTCTTTAGGCGTGCCGATGATTACGGCCGGAGATGAATTTTGCCGCACGCAAAAAGGCAATAATAACGCTTATTGTCAGGACAGTCCGATCAGCTGGCTGAATTGGGATGAAATCAGCGAAGACGATGCCGCCTTCAGAGAATTGATCCGTTATTTGATCAAGCTGCGCCAATCTCATCGCGTTTTCCGTCGCAAGCGGTATTATGTCGGAAAAAAATCGGGTGATTCTTCGATCAAAGATATTACTTGGATCACGCCCGAAGGATTGGAGATGGCGCCGGCCGATTGGAACAAGCCGTATGCGCAAAGTTTGTCCGCTTTGATTTCCGGTTCTTTAAGCGTGGCGTTCTGCAATGATGAAGGGCGGTTTTATTCGGACAATCATTTCTTTATCGTTTTGAATGCGTTTCATGACAGCATTGAATGGCTGCTGCCGGAAGTGGAAGAAGGTACGGTTTGGAATTTGATTTTGGATACGTCACGCGATCAGTCCGTTGTTATGGGTGAATCATATAAGCCCGGAGATTCCTTTAATGTTCCGGCATGGTCGGTTTTGCTTTTTGAAGCGCCGTTAACGGATAATGAAAAAGCGGTTCTTCATTCCCGCGCCGGTATGACGGGCATTTTGGGAAATGTTTATCAAAGCGTTCAGAGCAATCGCTTGGTTGCCACGATAAAGGATCTGGACAGTTTGGACTTTATGACATATGGTCCGATGGGGCCGGTGGCGACGTTGGCCGATCTTGAAAAAGAGGAAGAAAAGGACGGATTTACCCGTTTGATATAAGGATAAAATAAAGTGGTTTTAGAATATACGCAAATCGTTGATTTGCTCGCTGAAAAAGCGGGAATTTTGCCGGAATTTGAAGCAGACGGAAAGGTTTATCCCACCTCTTTTGAAACGAAAAAAGCTTTGTTGAAAGCTTTGGGATTTCCTGCGGATACGTTGCAGACGGCCGAAAGTTCTTTGCAGACAGTTTCGGAAAAGCCGTTTAAACGGGCTTTGCCGCCGGTAATGGTTGTCCGTCGGGAACAAAAAACGATTGATGTTCCGGTAACATTTGCGGCGGGAGCAAAGCAAATCGTTTTAAACTATGAAATCGTTCTGGAAAACGGAGAAAAATTATCCGGACAAAAAAGTTGCTCTGAATTGACAGTGTTAGAAAAAACAACAATTAAAAAATCCGAATACGAGCGATGCTTGCTGCATTTTGATGTGCCGGAATTGCTTGGATATCATACTTTGAAAGTATCCGGAGACGCTGTCTTGAAACAGGGACGGCAAATGTCACTGATCGTTGCGCCGGAAAAATGCTATATGCCGGAAATAATGCGTCAAGGTGGTAAACCTTGGGGATTCCCAGTACAGTTATATGCGCTTCGGTCGGAACGTAACTGGGGCATCGGCGATTTTACGGATTTAAAAGAAATGAACGCCGTTGCCAAGACTTTTGGTGCGGATATCGTCGGCATCAATCCGATCAATGTGGCTTTTGCCGCGAATTGGGAAACGGCCAGCCCGTATTACTCTTCTTCCCGTTTGTTTTTGAATCCGTTGTATATTGACGTTGACGCGGTTGCCGGCGCAAAAACGGTTTTGAAAAAGTGGAAAGCTTCCGCCGATGTCAAAGCCAGGTTGAAACGGGCAAAAGATTCCGATTTGGTCGATTATACGACGGTCGGCGCGTTGAAAACGGAAGCGCTGCGCTTGTTGTTTGCCGCTTTTAAAGGAGATAAGGATTTTGACGCGTTTTGCAAAGAAGGCGGAAAAGAACTGGACGGCGCGGCCTTGTATCAGGCATTGTCGGTTTTCTTTGTGAATGATCGTGGACGACACGCTTCTTTAGATGATTTGGATCGGGTTGCAAGTCCTGTCGCAGCGTTGGAGGATTTATTCCTGCGCAAAGGAACGGGTTTCAAATCCTGGGGCAGGGCGTATGCGTCTGCCGATACGGAACAGTCCCGCCGATTTGCTTTGGAAAATGCGGATGAGATTCGTTTTTACAAATTTATGTTTTGGATTGCCGATCGGCAGTTTCAGGCTGCTTCCGATGAAAGCAAAAAACAGGGACTGGGAATAGGATTATATCAGGATTTAGCTGTCGGCGTTGCTTCCGAAAGTGCGGAAACATGGAGCGCGCAGCAGCTTTTCGCAACAGAATTAAGTATCGGTTCCCCGCCGGATATGTTTAATGCGAACGGTCAGGAATGGGGCGTTGCGCCGATGCGTCCGGATGTGATGCGGGATGAGGCGTATGCTTCTTATCGTCGTGTTTTGTCTGCGAACATGAAACGGGCGGGGGCTGTCCGTATTGATCACGTTATGGGGTTGGTGCGGCTGTTCTGCATTCCTCGCGGAGAAAAAGGCGCCTATATCAAATACAATGTCGAAGATATGATCGGTATCGTCGCTTTGGAAAGTTATCGAAACAAATGTTTGGTTGTTGGCGAAGATTTGGGCGTTGTGCCTGATTTTTTCCGCAGTATGCTTGAAAAAGCGGGGATTTTATCTTTCCGTGTTTTCCGCTATGAACAGACAAACGACGGACGTTATAAACCTCTAAATTCTTATCCGAAAACGGCTTTGGTTGCGGCGGGGACGCACGACATGCCGACTTTGGCCGGATATTGGTTGGGATCGGATATCGAAACGGCAAAAGAAATCGGTCTGATGGATGAAGAAAAATATGCTTTAGCCTGCGATTTGCGTCGTAAAGACCGTTTCGCCGTTGTTGAAGCTTTGGCGCAATCCGGACGCTGGTTTACCAATGCGAACATCTTTGATGACGAAATGAACGGCCGATCATTGCCGCCGCGCTTTACGGAGGTTCTTTATTCTTATCTGGCAACGGCTCCGTGCTGTTTGCTGCTTGTTCAATTAGAAGATCTTCTGGGGCAAAAAGATCAGGTGAATATGCCGGGGACAAATACCGAATATCCGAATTGGCGCTGTAAATTGCCAAAAACGGTTTCCGAATTGTATGACAGCGATGAAATGAAGCGTCTGTGCGCGATAATTATGCAAAACAGAAAATAAATCCGTTTTTTGGCTGAGAAGGAAATAAAGATGTTTTTTCTTTTGTCTTTTATCTTCAGTTTAGCCGCGTTTATTATCACATTAAAGATTTTGATCGGTTATAACCCGGAATTTTCTTTGCGGCGAAAATTGAGTATTTCTTTCATTGTTGTTTTCGCATGGTTCTGTCCGATGATTGCGGGTATGATCCGGTGGCTGAGGCTTTTGCCGGAAAAGACTGGAGTTCTTGTGTCGCAGGGACTATATACGCTGTTTATAACGGCTGTTTTTCTGCTGGGCGTTTTGTTGGTTCGCGATCTTTTTTGGATTCACGGTTATCAGATCGCAAAAAAATTGGGAAAAGCTTCGCCCGATTATGATCCGATGAAACCGGAAGCGATCAAAAAGGCAAATATCGCGGCTTTTGTCATAACGGTTCTTTTATCGGTTTATTCTTTGTATGAAGGAATGAAGTTTCCGGCGATCAAAGAAACGGTAATTAAAACGGATAAGATTGACTATCCCTTTAAAATCATCGCTTTGACCGATACGCATATTACATCTGTAACCTCGGTTTCTTATGTGGAAAAGTTGGTTCGTACCGTTAATGCTTTAAAACAGGATATTTCCGTTTTGGTCGGAGATATTATTGATGCCAAACCGGCTTCTTTGGAAGCTCAAATGCAGGCATTGGCTAAATTGGATGCCAAATACGGCGTTTTTGTCACTTTGGGAAATCACGAGTTTTATCACGGCAGTGTGGAGTGGGAAAACAAATTCAGGCGGATGGGGTTGTTTTATCTGGCAAACGAGGG
>JAFVEJ010000227.1 GCA_017476085.1 Alphaproteobacteria bacterium | reverse complement strand
GGCGAAAATGGCGTCAATGGCATTGTTTTTCATGTTCAGAACGGACGAATCCGCAACGTCCAGATTTCCGCTGATTGATCCCGTTCCCGTCAAATCTCCGCTTCCGCCGAACGAAACGTTGCCCGTGATCGTCC
The DNA here is from genome assembly GCA_017476085.1 of Alphaproteobacteria bacterium. The sequence continues at coordinate 5,336 of JAFVEJ010000227.1, read as the reverse complement.
CGTTCAAAGTCAGGTTGGAATCTGTCAAAGAAACGATATTTCCGCTTGATTGAATCGTCAGCGTTGCTCCCTGATTAACCTGTAAAAGGGATGAATTCGTCAGAGAAATATTCCCATACGTTCCCGTATATGTTTCAATTTTGTTTTCACCGTTCGCAATAATGGTTGACCCGCTGATTGAAACATTCCCTGTTTCCACACCATAAGCTTTCGTTCTGTTGACGATGGCGGATGTGCCGTTCAATGTCAGGGTTGAACCTGTGATAGAAACGGATGCCTTCCATTCAGTCAACGTATTCATATAGTAGTTAAATTCTGCATAGGCTCCGGATTCAGAGACAGGATAATATAAAGCCTGTGAAATAAGACCAATATCAGCCGCATTGCCGGCCCCCCATGTTGCCTCCAAATATGCGGCCGCAGATGAATAACCGGCATAAGAAATGTTCAATGCCTCTTTTATACCGACCGGCAAAGCGTCATAGTTTTTGTCGCCGTTATTCATCGTCGATAAAACGGTTTTGATACGATCTCTGGATTCGATCATTTCCGTTCCCGTCAACTGCGTATTAAATTCGATTTCCGAATACGCTCCCGTTGATTGCGTCCACGACAAATTGTCGCTTCCAACCCGCGAAGCGTTGTTTAATGTCGCCGTAACGCTGCTAATCGTCGCATCTCCCATTAAATCCGAGGCTACGGCGTAATACGTTCCTATGGAAGTATCGCTGTCATAAATCTTCAAAGGAACACCGAAAGAGCCGAGATAACGATTCCCCTCGCTGTCAGTCACGTCTATTGATGCCGCACCCGCCGCGGAACACAACATCAGATTGATCAAAACGCATTTCAACAAAACCGCTCTGTAGCGGGCGGTCAGCTCCTTTAAAGTCGTTCGGGTCTGTTTCATTTTCCTGCCTTTAAAATCCGAAAAGGCGGCATTTACCGCCGCCTCTTCATTCTTTACTCTTCCGCAGAAGCGGTTTTAATCGAAGCGGCAGCCGCCTGTCGGTTTTTCCTTGTCGGCCATTCGTCCGGTTTCATCAGCGGAACGTTCAGTTTCACGCCCACCAGATAAACGAATTTCGCTCCCGACTGGTCCTTGACGGTCAAAGGCACATACAGTTTGTTCGTCTGCGCATCGATAAATCCGCCGTCTTTCAGATAAATTCTGAATACGGACCAGAAATCGCCCAGACGGATTTGGGCCTCCGGCGTTTTATCCGCTGAGGATTTATAAAAACGCAATGTAATCGGGTTTGCCGCGCGACCCTGTCCGATCACAGTTTCCTTTTCGGAAGAAGTGCCGAACCGTTTTGCCGTTTTCGCAGCGTCCGTTTTCACTTCCACATACCGGAAACGGTTGACGGCGGAAATTTCTTTGCCCGACAGCATTCCCGTCTGTGTTTCCATCGGCGCCTGATACAACGTCCAAATCAGCGGCGTTTTTTCATTTGTCAGCGCGGACGCGATTTTCAGCACGTTTGCCGCCCAATCCGAAGAGTCCTGATCGGGGAACAGCGACAGCTGTTTGTCAAACAGCGCCGGTTCCTGATTTTTGGCATCTTCGGCCGGTTTTTCCGCCACTACGTTTTTCAGCAGCGAGACAAGTTTCCGCATCTGATCCGGCGTCAGCGTCCGTCCCGTGTTGCAGTTGCGGCACAACGGGAAGGCGCTCATGTCGTCAAGAAGGGTGTAACGCTTTTTCTTTTTAGCCTCGCCGGACTTGCCGCCCTCTTCTTCAGCGTCTGCCAAAGTTTTTTTCAAAGCGTTTTCGTTTTCCCGTTTCAACAACGCCACGCCATTGGCCGTATAATTGTCCCACCACGCAACCTGACCGCGTTCTCCGTCCGTTTTCAACCGGAACAGAGTGGTTTTCAATTCCTTGTCCGTCAAAGAAATCAGCCGTTTCCACGCTTCTTCCGCGCTATCGGGCATTTCGGCCCAGGAATTCATCATTTTCTGGGCGACATCCGTATATAGCGGCGTCAGCATAGTGATTCTGTCGCTCAAAAGGGCGATATATTTCGATTTGGCTTTTTTCAATTCTTCGGAAATGGCCGTATCGTCGATACTTTTCAGCACCTCCAGACTCTGCGCGTAAACGGATTGCAACAGCGAATTGATTTTAAACGCCTTCATCTTTCCCGATTGTTTTTTGAACGCGTCCCAGGAAGCCGCTTCCTTGTAAACGCGATCCGGATACGTTCCCCAGTATTCAATAAAACTTCCCAGATAAGCGTCAAACACCGCGAGCTTTTCTTCATAGTGTTCGCAATCGTTCAGAAAAGCCGCCGAAACGTCTTTTTTATTTTTCAAAAACGATCCGGCGACGACAAAAACGTTTTCCACCATCTGTTTGACCGTTTTCGGACTGAAACGGAGGTCATAGGAAAAATCGCCGAACGTTTCCTGCGCCAGTTCGGCCGAAAAATCGAACAGCTTTTCCTGAAGCGCGTTTGCGGAAACATAGGCTTCCATCTCCGTTTTATCCGCCGGCAACCGCTCTATTTCGTTATGCAAAACGGCGTACCTGTCTGCCTGCGCCTGCAACAGCATCATTTTTCTGATGCCTGCCGCCGCCTGGGCTATTTGGTCGTTTCCGGCGAACGGTTTGACGACCGCATCGTAACGATCCAGATTTTCCTTGATCGTCTGTTGCGTTTTCATCCAGTTCGTTTTGAAATCGTTTTTCTCGATTTCCTCCTGACTCAAAGACTTCAATTTCAGCGCTTCGGTATAAAAGCCGTTCAAAATATCGTACAAATATCCGGAAGCCCCTTGTTTTTCTATCAACTGCCAATGATACAGAGGCACGTTTTGCAGTTCGTCGATATTTTTATGCAAGTCGCTGAGTTCCGCCGACAACGCCTGCAACGAGCTTTTTTCAATGCTTCTGATCGTTTTGCGCCATTCGTAAGGATCCCAGTTCGCCGTCATAAACTGACCGGCGCGTTCATCCGCGAAATCAAAGTCGTTCCGCAACATTCCTTCATACTGACGGCTGTAATAACGCAACATCAGCGACACGGGAACATTCCCGTATAGGAATGATTGATCCTTCAGCTTGACGTCTTTCTTTTCGGCGGTATCCTTCCCGACCAGATGGGCCGGCATGGATTCCCGAACCTGAGCCAGCAGAAGGTTCATCTGATCCATATCCTGATTTTGTTGTTTTAACAAAGCGTTCCATTGATCCAAAGCGGCCTTCAATTTGTGGCTGTCTAAAATACGGCCGGACTGTTTCATCAAATCCGCCATTTCCTCATCCCGTTGTTTGATTCGGGCGGACAACCGGATGACTTTTCTGATTTTCGCATAGACGGATCCCGGATAGGCGTTCAGTTTTTTCCACGCTTCCACGATGGCTTTCAGACCGGTTTCCTGCGCTTCGATGAAATCTTCGGAATGGATGTACAACGGATCCATCGTATTCGTGTATTTTTTATCGTAACGCGGTAAAAAGGACGTTACCAAATTGCTCATATCGTTCGAAAGGCTGGGCAAAAGATAAGCCAGCATCGTTTTCAAATTGAACTGTCCGGACATCATGACGGAAGCGTAGTTTTCATCTTTCACCATATTCAGCACGGTAAAAGAATCTATGGCGTCGCGTTTGATTTGGGTCAGTTCGGAATCCGTTCCCGAAGCGGTCAGTTTGTCGCCGACGGCGTGAATAACCGGCGTCCGAACCATTATCCCGACCATCTGGTTAAAGATGAACGCTTTGTCCGCATAGCCCATATTCTTTTCGCCGAACACGGCCAAAGATGCCGTCTGGAAACCGAACGGAGCCTCGTTCGGCGTTTCCCTGTCGGCAAACAATTCAAAAAAGTACTGCAAGCGGGAAACACTTTCATTCACGATCGGATCGGAATTCAATTCGTATTTTCCGTCCGCATCCCTTTTGATCAACGGCGAGGCGAAAACATTTCCTCTGCCCAGCATTTCGGCCAGCACCGTATAGAACTCTGACTGCGTGGCCAGAGCATCATTCAGCTCCTCCCGTTGGAAATACGCTGCGGAAAGCCAGATGGATCCGACGACGGTCATTGCCAGACACAGCAGATATTTCGGAATATTCCTCTTGATTTTCTCCCGAACGGTGAAAAACGCGTTCCCCGAATGGCGGAAAACGAATTTATTCAGCATATCCCTGATGAAAAACGGACGGGAACGGGGATTGGGTTCGCGCGGGATGGGCGCTTCGTCAACTTTTTTATCGCACAACCGCGCAAACGACGGACTGAGCGTCACATCTCCGTCCTTGGCGGACGTAAAGAACACGCCTTCCAAAGTAACGTTGTCCGCGCCGTGGAAATTTCCTTCGCCGAACAGCGCCCGCAGGTAAACGGACAAATTTTTGTAAAGCTCGTTGAAGTTTTCTGGAAACAGATAAATTTTTCCGGTAACTTCCATTCTGTTTGACAACGTCGACAGCTTTGTCGCCACGTTTCTGGACAGCATGCTTTTTTCACAGCCGGCATGCAGTCGGGCGATCAAATCTTCCCAGAACTGTTTAAAAGCTTCCTCTTTGTAAAGACCGTTTTCGTTGACCCAGCCGAAAATCTGCGAACGCAGTTCTTCATTGATGCCCATGACGTATTCGTCGAAACCGTTGATCATATCGGTCTTGGTGATGACGACATAACACGGCAGGTTCATTCCCACGGTATGCAGAAGCTGTCCGATTTCAGTCGTGATCAAAACGGCTTTTTGCTGGGTCAGCGTTTCATCGTCCGCCAGCAAAGCGTCCGCCGGAATGGTGATGATAATGCCGTCCAAAGGCCGTTTGAACCGCTTGCGTCGCAACAGACGGCAAATATAGCTCCATTCCGCGCTGCTGCCGTTCAGCCAACGGTCGAAGAACACTTTACCGTTGACATCGCACACGACCGCTTTCGCGCCCAACCACAAACGCAGGGGAATCTCTTTCTTTTCATCTTCTCCGATTGCCTCTTCTTCAGCAGAGGTGATCATTTCCAGTTCGCTGTTGCGCAACAGGGACGATTTGCCCGAAAACGGTTCGCCCAACAAAGCGAACCATGGCAGTTCATACCGTTTCCGGTTATGCGCGACGAGCATTTGCACGCCTTGTTTGAACGCGTTGTTGATCGTGATGATCTGACCGGACAACGCCTGTTTCGCTTTCTGATGTTCCGTTCCGCCCCGCACCAACTGCGCCAGATGATGCCATATCATCAGATCTTTTTTGATTTCGGTCGTTTCCTTGACTTTCAGACGCTTGCGCCGGAATTTACGGTACAGAGGCAAAATCAGGAAAAAGTTAACGGCCAGAACGACCAGTATGCCGATAACCCAGTACAACCATACCG
>JAFVEJ010000226.1 GCA_017476085.1 Alphaproteobacteria bacterium | reverse complement strand
CGGTGAACATGAGATATGGCTTCAGGATGATTCTATGAACACGCGCGATGAAACCGAAGTTGTGGTCGTCAGCGTTCCCGAACCTAAAAATGCGGGAGAGGCTTTAGCCGTTATGATTTCTCCGGATTCCGAAGAAGTCAGCGTTTTGCAGGCTCCTCTTCCTCAAGCTCCGATCGATATTGATATTCGTTCTATTAATCAGGCGGAAAAGGCTTTGATTATTCAGGGGATGTCTCGGGAATCGGGACAAGTCAACGTCTATGCGGATAATTTATTTTTAGGTCACGCTGCCGCTGTAAACGGAGAATGGTCTTTACGGGTTTCAAAGCGATTAACTGTAGGAAAAAAATACTTAATCCGGGCGGATAAAGTCGATGCTTTCGGCAAAGTGACGGCCCGTGTCGAAGTTCCTTTTCAGATGGAAAAAGGAATGGAAGGGACTAAAAGGCGACGCGTGCGTATTGTTAAAGGGGATTGTTTATGGACGATCGCTAAGCAGTTATACGGTTCCGGCTTTGCTTATGTGGCAATTTATCAGGCAAATAAAAACCAGATTAAAGATCCGGATTTAATTTATCCGAATCAAGTTTTTGTTTTGCCCGGTAAAACTGAAAAATAAAAGGAAAATGTAAAAAAACACTTTTCACAATCGAACGGATAGCATACAAATACAGCTGTCAACGAAATAAAGGAGTCTGAAATGTCTCGAATTGATTTATCCTGGCGCCGTTTTATTCTGCCGCCGATTCATCCGGAAGGATGGCGCTTTGTCGGCGTCTTTGCCGCAGTCACAATATTGATGTGGATGTTGTTTAAGCCGGTCGGCGTCTTTTGTTTTGTTTTGACCGTGTGGTGTTATTTCTTTTTCCGCGATCCGCTTCGCGTTGTGCCTGAAGGTGACAGCTTGGTCGTTTCTCCGGCAGACGGCATTGTCAGCGCGATCAGAGAGGTTGTTCCTCCCAAAGAATTGGATTTGGGGGAAGAACCGATGACGCGCATCAGCATTTTTATGAGTGTGTTCAGCGTTCATGTGAACCGCGCGCCGATGGCGGGAAAAATCATAAAAATGTTCTATCGTCCGGGAGCGTTTGTCGATGTTTCTTTGGATAAAGAAAGCGAAAACAATGAACGACAGGAATTGGCTATGGAAACGATCACCGGACAGAAGATTGCTTTCGTTCAAATCGCCGGGTTGGTGGCTCGTCGTATTTTGACGTTTGTTAAAGAAGGCGATCAACTTAAAAAAGGCGAACGGTTCGGCCTGATCCGTTTCGGCAGTCGATTGGATGTGTATTTGCCTAAAGAAGTGGCTCCGATTGTGACAGAGGGGCAGACGGCAATCGCGGGAGAGACTGTTTTGGCCGATTTGCAGGTTTTGGGTGATGCACGTAAAGGAGATATGATCTAAGATGCTGAAAAATTCTCGTAAACGGATAAAAGATTTGCCGTTAAATCGCATCGCCCCTAATTTGGTGACGTTGTTTGCTTTGTCTTCCGGAGTGACATCCATACGCTTTGCAATGGAAGGCAAGTTTGAATTTGCCGTTTTTTCCATTTTAATGGCCTCTTTGTTTGACGCTTTGGACGGCCGCGTTGCGCGGATGTTGCGCGGAACGTCCGATTTCGGTGCGGAATTGGATTCTTTGTCCGATGTCGTTTGTTTTGGTGTCGCGCCTGGGTTGTTGATGTATTTTTGGGCTTTGGGGGCAACTTCTCCGGTCGGCTGGATTTTTGCTTTGCTGGTGCCGATTTGCTGCGCTTTGCGATTGGCCAGATTTAATGTTATGTTGGACGAAGGACCTCAGCCGTTATATTGGAAACACTTTTTTGTCGGTTTGCCGGCTCCGGGCGGCGCTTATATTGCTTTAGTGCCGATTATGCTGTATTTTCACTGTGGCTGTGAATTTTTCCGCAGCGGTCCGTTTGTGGAAACATTCCTGTTTCTCAGCGCTTTTTTGATGGCTTCCCGATTGCCGACCATTTCTTTGAAGCATTTTCGTATTCCGGTACGTTTTGTCGTCGTTGTTCTGGCTTTGGCCGGATTTTACGCGGGGGCGCTGGTTTATAAACCATGGCTGACGGCAAGCATTACGTTTATTTTGTATTTGTTAAGCGTTCCGTTATGTTCTTATATCTTTTTAAAATTGAAAGCGCGCGAAGAAAAGGCGGATAAAAAAGAGGAAAAACCTGAATAAAAATGCAAATCGAAAGGCCGAATAAAAATTCGGCCTTTTTTAAATCGTTTGAGTTTATTTTTATTCTTTATCTTCGCAGCGGGCTAAAGGAGTTGCGGGAGCCAATTCGGCTTCCCATGGAAATAAAACCCAAGTATCCTGATCTACGGCATAAACAAAATCATCCACAACTTTTTGCCCCATGGGTTTGGCATACAGAGTAACAAAGTAAGCTTTGGGCATTAATTCGCGAATAATGCGTCCCGTTCTGCCGGAATCAACCAAATCATCAACAACCAAAACGCCCTCGCCGTCTGTTTCCGGCACCTTTAACAAGGAAGCTTTGGTTCCGCGCTCTTCTTCGTCATATCCGGCAACACAAACGGTGTCGACCCAACGAATTTCCAATTCTCTGGACAAAACACCGGCCGGAAGAAGTCCGCCTCGCGTTACGCAGACAATTTTTTTCAGATCTTTACGACTTAACAAACGCGAAGCCAGTTCGCGAGCGTCATTGTGAAATTGTTCCCAGGAAATTTTTAAATAGCGCGGTTTAGTCATTAGGAAAGCTCCATGTCTTGACGGCATCAGGAAAGCTCTTTTTAGCTCTTTTGGTAAGAGAATCAAGCTTTTTTTTAAAAGGCCAGGTTTCCTCTATTTTTTGAACCAGCTTTGAATTTCTTTTTGTGTCTGAGCGGGAGAAGTAAGATCGGACTCTGCGGATTCCGGAGCGTTTAACTGTGCTTCTTGTTCCAGCTTTTTTTGCGCTTTTTCTTTTGCCGCGCGAATCAAATCGCGAATCTGTGCTTTGATTTTGGGGCCGTCCCATTCCGCAATGCCGCGGATACGGCCGACTTCCCGTCCCTCTTCGTCAATGAGAAATGTCGTCGGCAATCCTTTGACATCAGCCGCTTGAGAAAATTTAGCCTGAGGATCGGCATATATCTTCAGATTTTTTATTCCCCGATTAATCCAAAATCGCCGCAAAACGGGAAACGGTTCTAAATCCGACGAAAGAGCAATGACATGAAATTTGACGCCTCCCATATCTTTTTGCAGTCGGTCCAGCATAGGCAATTCAATGACACATTGAGCGCAGGATGTTGACCAGATATTAACCAATAAAATTTTGCCTCTGAAATCGCGCAGAGAGGTCTTCTCGCCGGCATCATTAAAAAACTCGGCCGTTGGCGCCAAAACGGGATGTTTGCTGATTTGAAACGTTTGCGGCGTTTGCGTGTTTCTGATGGAAATAGCGCCGGTTGTCTGGGCTTCTGCGGCAGACAAAGGACATAAAAGAGCGGCTAAAAAGAAGAACTGTTTCAGCATACGCGGCACTTTTTTATAAAAGCAACAATAATCTTAAATATAAAAAAAAAGAGTGAATAAGCCTTTAACACTTGTTATGCTGAAACCGGCCGATTAAAAGAGGGGATATGATGAAAAGATTTATTATGACGATATTGTGTGTGCTTTGTTTGTTCGGGTGCGGCAAGCGGGGCAGGCTTGATTTTCCTGAAGGGGCTACTTATCCGCGGCAGTATCCGGCGGCTCGGGAACCAAAACAAAGAAAAATAATCCGACCGGCTGAAAAAGAACAGACGGAAGAAATAAGTTTACCGGAAACAGGAGAACGGGAATGACTTTTTTTTACTATAAAAATAACTCTCTTTATGTCGAAAACGTTTCTGTAGAGGATGTTGCGAGGACAGTTCAGACGCCCTTTTATTTATATTCCGAACAAGCGTTGCGTTTTCAAATGCAGTCTTTTTTATCGGCGGCACAAAAACGGCTGAAATCTTCTTTGGTGTGTTTCGCGCTTAAAAGCAATTCCAATTTGGCCGTAATTAAAGTGTTGGCTTCTATGGGAGCCGGCGCGGATATTGTTTCCGGCGGCGAGCTGCTGTTGGCTTTGAAAGCGGGAATCCCAGCCGAAAAAATAGTTTTTTCCGGGGTCGGAAAGACAAAAGAAGAATTGATTTTAGCCGTAGAAAAAGGAATAAAACAGATTAATCTTGAATCTGAAGAAGAGGCTGAAACGCTTGAGGAAATCACCGCCGGGATCAAGAAGAAAGTTTGTGTGGCCGTCCGTGTCAATCCCGATGTGGATGCGCATACGCATCACAAAATCACAACAGGGAAAAAAGAAAATAAATTCGGTATTGTATGGCGGCAGGCGCGTGCTTTATATCATCGTTTGTCAAAATCGGAATG
>JAFVEJ010000024.1 GCA_017476085.1 Alphaproteobacteria bacterium | reverse complement strand
TAGCTTCCAGTTTTTCTTTTGTCTGTTCTTTTTTTGCCTGCTGTTCCAAATAAAAACGCGCCATCAGCTGTTTTTCAAAATCTTTTAACATCTTTTTATATTCGGGCGTATTTTGGACTTTTTCGGCTTTAGCCGCATTAACGACAACGTTTAAATCAATAATATTTTCCAACAACGGTTCATAAATGCTTTGCAGCGGCACACCAGCCAGCTGCGGATTAGAAGAATGAACGTTTTCAATTTCGGATAATGTGATTTTATCCCCGTCAACGGTCGCAACAACCAAATCTGAAGCGGTTTCTGCCGTTTTAGCTTTTGTTTTTGCCGCATGAGCAGGCAAAGCAACGCACAAGGCAACCAAAGCGCCCGCAATTATTTTCTTTGACATTTTTAGGCCTCTCCCCTGTTCTTGTTCAAATAAGATGCGTTATCATACCATTTTTGAAAACAGCGTAAAGCGCTAAAATAATTTGCCGCATCAATAAAATAACTTTTTAGCTTCCTTTTCTGTCACAGAAAGATTGACACAAACCGATCTGTGCGCTTAACTTGTTTGATTTTATTTTTTACTTTTAGAGGATTTACTATGATCGGTGCCATTATGTGTAAAATTTTCGGCAGCGCCAATGACAGATATGTCAAAAGCCTGCAAAAAACGGTTGTGAAAATCAATGCGTTGGAACCGGAAATCGCCGCGTTATCAGATGAAGAGCTGAAAAACAAAACACCGTCTTTACGGCAGCGGTTGGCTGACGGCGAAACATTGGATGATATTCTGCCCGAAGCTTTTGCCGTTGTCAGAGAAGCTTCTAAAAGAACGATCGGTTTGCGGCATTTTGACGTACAAATGATCGGAGGCATCGTCCTGCATCGGGGACAAATTGCGGAAATGCGCACCGGTGAAGGAAAAACGTTGGTCGCCACACTGGCCGTTTATTTAAACGCTTTGTCCCAAAAAGGCGTGCATGTCGTTACGGTCAACGACTATCTGGCTAAACGCGATACGGAATGGATGGGGCAGATTTATCGTTTTCTGGGAATGACCGTCGGCGCCATCCTGCATGATATGTCCGACGAAGAACGCCGAACCGCTTATGCATGCGATATCACTTACGGCACGAATAACGAATTCGGTTTCGACTATCTGCGCGACAACATGAAATTTTCCATTGAAGATATGGTTCAGCGGCCCTTTAACTTTGCCATCGTTGACGAAGTGGACTCTATTTTAATCGATGAAGCGCGCACACCTTTGATTATTTCCGGACGCGCCGAGGATTCTTCGGAAAAATATATTCAAGTTGACGCTTTGATACCCAAGCTGAAACCCGAACACTATGAAAAGGATGAAAAGCAGCGTACTGTCGCTTTAACGGAAAGCGGCACGCTGTATATGGAAGAATTGCTGCACGAAGCCGGATTGATCACCGGCGCTATGTACGACGCCGTCAACGCAACGATCATCCACTATGTCGATCAGGCGCTAAAAGCCCATACTCTTTTCCAGCGCGACGTGGATTACATCGTCCGCAACGGTCAGGTTGTCATCATTGACGAATTTACAGGCCGTATGATGGAAGGCCGCCGCTACTCTGACGGCCTGCATCAAGCGTTGGAAGCAAAGGAACATGTCAAAATCCAGCCGGAAAACCAGACTCTGGCCTCGATCACTTTCCAAAATTACTTCCGTTTATATCCCAAACTGGCGGGCATGACCGGTACGGCGATGACGGAAGCGCCCGAATTTGCAGAAATTTACGGATTGGAAGTCATTGATATCCCGACAAACAAACCTTGCATCCGCATTGACCATCAGGATGAAATCTATTGGAAAGAAGATCAAAAATTAAAAGCGGTCATTGAATTGATCAAAGAATGCAATGCCCGCAGACAGCCTGTTCTGGTCGGAACGACTTCGATTGAAAAATCGGAACAATTAGCCGAACGGCTGAAAAAAGAAACAAAGCTGAAATTCAACGTCCTGAATGCCCGTCACCATGAACAGGAAGCTTATATCATCGCTCAGGCGGGAATGCCCGGAGCAATCACAATCGCGACCAATATGGCCGGACGCGGAACGGATATTCAGCTGGGCGGCAATCTGGAAATGCGTGTAGCTCGGGAATTAGCCGACATAACGGACGAAACCGAACGCAGCGCGCGTATTGAAGTCATCAAAAGAGAAATTGAAGAAGGAAAAGAAATAGCTTTAAAGGCCGGCGGTTTATACGTTATCGGAACGGAACGCCATGAAAGCCGCCGTATCGATAATCAGCTGCGCGGCCGTTCCGGTCGTCAGGGAGACCCCGGCGCTTCAAAGTTTTTCCTGTGCTTGCAGGATGATTTACTGCGCATTTTCGGCGCAGACCGAATCGAAAAATTTATGAAACCGCTTGGCGGATTGGAAGAAGATGACGTTATTTCCAGCCCGTGGATTTCGAAAACGCTTCAAAAATCTCAGGAAAAGGTCGAAGCAAGAAACTTTGACATCCGTAAAAATCTGCTGAAATACGATAACGTTATGAACGATCAGCGCAAAGTCATTTATGACCAACGCCGCGAATTAATGGTTTCTGAAACGATTTCCGATACTGTCAAGGATATGCGCGATGAAATTATCGAAGCGATGACCGAAACCTATACGCCGACCGACGCGGCGGTTGATGACTGGAATCCCTCGGCATTGCAGGAAGATGCCGCGCGTATTCTGGATCTGCAGCTGCCTGTTTCTTCCTGGATCAACGAGGGAATCGGGTCGGAAGAAATAACGAATCGCATCCGAACCGCCGCCGATGAAAAAATGAAACGGAAACGTTATGACTTCGGCGACGAATTGATGAATATGATTGAAAAAAACATTACTTTGCAGATTCTGGATCAGGTATGGAAAGAACATCTGCAAATTTTAGATTATATGCGTCATACAATCGTCTTGCGCGCGTATGGTCAAAAGGATCCGCTGAACGAATATAAACGCGAAGCCTTCTACCTGTTCAGCGGAATGATCGGCAATATGCGCGAACAGGTCACTCAGTTTTTGATGCATGTCGAATTGGCGCCGGAAGCCGTTCAGGCCATCGAAGAATCGCGTCGGCGCCAAGATGTGCAGACAACAGCCCGACACGACGATTTCGGCGACGCATTCGGCAATCCGCCCGATTCTCAGCGCGAAGCCGACCGTGCTTTGGATCGCAGTCCGTTCCGTTATACGCAAGCCGAAGAAATCGATCCGAAAGACCCGTCAACGTGGGGAAAAGTATCCAGAAACGCTCCATGTCCCTGCGGATCAGGTAAAAAATATAAACATTGTCACGGAGCTATCAGTTAAAAAACGATAAAAAGACAGCTTTTCTGCCGTTTTTGAGTTATATAACATTTTTTAGTGGATTTTATCGAAAAAACTGGTAAGATAAAAAATGGATATAGGGAGATTTAAGCGAGGATTTTTTCATGAACGTTTCTGATGTTGCAGAACAAATTGTCGCTATGCAGGCTCAGATGCTGAGGAATTCTATGGCCTTAGCTGCGATGAAAAGTGCTGCGGAGCAACAACAGACTGTGACTTCCCTCCTTACAGAAGCGACGAATACAGCTGCTGCCAGTGCAGATGGTCGGGGTGCTTTACTCGACATTCTCGTTTGAGTTTTTACTCCTTGTTTCTTTTTTCTTTCAGGGCGTCTTACGGGACGCCCTTTTTTTTATCGGATATCAAATACGATCCAGCCATAACCAATTCATAAACAATGGCACCTGCTTTTCCCAATCGGCCTCACAATGACGGCCGCCGATCTGACGATACATATACGGCCGCACTCCTTTTCTGTACAAATGATCATTCATAGAACGGTTGCATGCATTTGCAATCGCTTTTCCCCGAGGGGAACCGGCTTCCTGACTGCCCCAACTGAGAAACACTTTCGTATCCGGATTAAAATTCCGTTCGGCAATCGCGGCGCGCAGCTGTTTGCCGCAAAACGAAATCGCGGAAGAAACGCAAGCCGCTTTAGAAAAAATATCATTATAGCGGATCGCGGCATACAACGACATCAGCCCACCCATAGAACTGCCCCCGATTCCCGTCGCTTCCCGATGCGCCCAGGTGCGATATATCCGATCAATCATCGGTTTAAGTTCATAGCTTATCCATTCCATCGTCTGTTCGCCCGTACCGTAAACCGGCCCGGCAAACGAATCCCTGTAATACGGGCAATACTCGGTCAATCTGGCGTTTCCTTCGTGCGAACATTCCAAACCGACAACGATGATTTTCTTTTCCCAAGAATCCAAAAATTCTTTAAGCCCCCAGCTTTTTCCGTAAGTGGCATCCGAATCATAAAACAGATTATGCCCGTCAAACATATACATTACAGGGTAACGTTCATCCGAATTATGATAATCATCCGGCAAATAAATATGCAGACAACGGTCCTGATTCGCGGGAGAAAACAAAACATTAAATTTTTCAATCATTATATTTTTATCCGGCAACTTTTCTTCATACAAAAGTTTCCGACATAAAAATTGATATTTGCTTTAAAAATAAAAAAAACAAAAAGATTAATATTCCGCCGTTTTGTCTGGAACGAATGAAAACGGTTCAAAAGAAGAAGCCTCCGATAAAACGGAGGCTTCTTCTATTTTTTCCCGATCAGACACTGTTGATAGACGATATTATTTTTATCAATCTGTCGGATTGTTTCCGGCGTATCTTTTTCATAATCAGGATACACCGGCAAATAAACATCACAAAAATCACCGTTTAAACGTATCGTGCAGCCGTTTGACAACATCAGGATCATCATCCAAACGCCCCCGAAGCAAACGCGCTTGAGCCGAAGCATTCGATTTTTGTTTTTCATATTCAAGTTTTTCCTTTGTTCGTCCCAAATCGTACGCTGTGCAAAAAATTGCGACGATTAAACCGATGCCGATCATAACAATCAATATCAAAGTGCTAACCGGCATTATCGACTTTGTCCTGCTTACTTTCTTGAATCTTGGCATTTACGATTGACACAAAATCCAACACTTTTATTGCCTTTGCCAAAAAAGCGTCATCTTTTTGTGTCGGCGTCGCTTTCACGATAATTGAAGCGGCCGCAACAATCGTACCGAACCAAAACACAGCTTGTTCCAGATAAGCCGTAACATTTTCCAAAGCCATTCTTTATTTCCTTTCATAAAAAAAGAAGCGTTTCCGCTCCCTCTTGTTTTCAAACATTGCTGCTTCCGTCTGCCTGCGCCGCACCAAACCGCCACATGGCTTGCCGTTGACATAAATCCAACGCAGCAGTTGTTTTGGCACTTGATCATAATTTCCCAAGTTTAATTCTTTTAACAGCGTTGAACGTTGAAACGCATATCCACCGATATTAAAAACAAAACTGACCAAAGCATCCCGCTGATGCGTTTTCAACGGCACTTTTACCAAAGCGTCAATAACTTCTTCGGCTTGATTCAAATCCTGAACCAACAGTGCTTCAGCTTGTTTTTCACTGACGCCGCACACATAAAATTCATCCGGTTTCAAGATATGCCCGTAACCGATTGTTCTTTTCCGGCGACGCAAGTATATTCAAGAGGTGAAAAGCCTTCGAAAGCTTTAATTTTTTCCACACCTTTTTCGGAAATCATCTGGATCTCTCCGAATGGGACAACAGCAAATAAATTTTGACACACATATAAAACAACGTTGCAATTCCGATCAGACAACCGATCCATTCGTTTAAAATCGGCAACCATGCCGGAGCGGTCAATCCGGCGGAAATTGTCACGCCTTCTTTGACATTATTCATTTTTCCCTCCTTTAATCTCCGATAGCGTTAAAATCCGACAATAATCCGACAGAATAAGAAAAAGCTTTACTTCGTCTGTTTCGCCGTTCGTTTTTTGCCTGCATTCTTAAAGACCGGGCATATTCCTGCGCTTGTTTTTGCTTGTCATATATGTCGCGTGTATTTTTCAAATTTTCAGAAAACAAAGAGTAATTAAAAGAAGACAAACTTATTCCCGAAGCCCCCGCTTTTGCAATATTCTTGCCGATATCTTCCGCATTTTGACGTTTCTTTTGACGAATCTCTTCAGCGTTATCCTGCAAAATCCTGTCCGCCTGATGAAAATAGGCTTTTTGCGCTTCTTTCGAATCTCGCCATTCTTTTAATAAATTAAACGTGCTTTGCGCCGCCGATAATGCCGGAGCCGATTGATTTCCTGCCATTTTCATTCTCCTTAAAATTATATTCTGTTTGTTGATACAACGGGAAAGATTCCCAAAACCGTTAAAGGAAGCGGCTGATTTTGTTCAAGACGAATTGTTGACATACGTTCCCATTTTCCCTGAAAAGCCACTTTTTTATCACCTGAAAACAATGCCGGCGGCGCGTTCATAGCATCACTTGTTGTTCGAAAGCTCTGCATTTCCGCATCGTTATCTCCTCCGATCGAAAAACCGAGTGTTTTATACAAACGCAGCATAACGCCGCAAACACGTTTTTTGGATTCTTCAGACACACCGTCCTGTCCGATACCTGTCAGAGGCATCGTCTGTAATACCGATGAAAAAGGCAGACCGGCATGAATAATGCTGGCCGGCGCATCCAGTATGATTTGACCGTTTTTCACAACTTTTTCCGTTTGAACGGCTCCATCCGCCAAAACGGCAACCGTCTGCCCTTCCAAATGATCCAACCCCGAAACGCCTGAAACTTCCGCCCCGTGATAAGACAATCCGCTATCTACAAAAAAGCATTCTTTCGTATCGGCCGCCTCTTCCGACATACCGCTCTCCATCACTTCGATATAACGTTTTGTCACTCCATTGATTGTTCGGCGAACCAATAAAAACAGCTCATCGTATGCACCGCTTTCCGACGGCACGATTGCGATGCTTTCAACATATCCCCCCGGCAATTCGTGACGATGCCATGCCTGAACCGATTCGGAAGCTTCATACGTCACTCCAACCAATCCGCCGTTATTCAGAACGCACCAAACTATCGATGACGGCTCTTGCTGCAACGCCATTTCTTTAATGCCTCCATACGTCATATGAGACGCCAACACCGTCAAATCCTTTGCGATGTAATCATCGGAGTTACTATCATACATAAATGCGCGCAATTTTCTGCCATAATGCTGCACGAACAAAGTTGTACTGCCGACTTTGACCGGAGCCACGTTTTCGCTGCCATAGGTTGAATGACGCTGTGCTTTGACGATAAAGGGCAGAGCCCCTTCCCCGCCGGATGTTTCCAAAGTAAAATCCGCGCCAACCGTTCCGATTGCCAAAGCCCTTCCCGAAGACAGCCAACAAACGTCATTGATTTGATCTGAAGACAGCTCGTAACCATACCCGCATTCAGCCGTCACGGAAGCGTCTGTTGCTGTCGGTGAAAAAATTTCATACTGTCCTGTTTTAGACCCGTAAACACCATTTCCTTTTCCCAAAATCAGCCGCTGTTCAAAAAAAGTCGCCGCCGACGGATATCCTGTCGTTTCGGAAAACACGCCCAACCGCCACGCTTTGGACGCCGTTGTGTTCATAAAGGGATAATTTGCAAATACGGTCGCCTGCACGCTTGTCGCGCTGGTGAAGCCGGTAATTTTAGCTGCGCCCCATTGCACATTCGGATTGGACGCCTGCATAATACGCACCGATCTTCCGACATCTGTCGAAGCAAACACGGCTGCCGAAGCCGTAATTGTGATATTCCCCTGCACAGCCGACGGCGTTAAAGAAATATCGCCCGTATGCACCGGCAAATAAGGCCCGTCAATTAAATTGACTTCCGCCGTGCGCCAATCCGTTTGCCCATAGCGGGTAATCGTTCTGAGCGGATAAGACGGATGCGCAATATAAACAACGTCTCCGGATTGAGAGAAATAAAGCTTATCCAGATCCTCCGCCGCATAAGGAACCGTTATTTCGATCGGATTATCATTTTGATCGACAATCGGACTGCGATGATAAAAAAAGCGCACATAATGATCGCCGAATTCCAACAAATAAGACAGAACCGCGGAATATTGAAAAGCGAACAACCGCGTTTTCTTGGCGGAATTTTTAACTTCCGCAACGAACCGCGTGCCGCCGCGACGAGACACGGGACCTTGCACGGAAGGGATAAAATTTTTTAAAACTTTGCATGCGCCTTTATATTCTTCCGTGTCAATGCGTCCGCTCATCAACTCGGAAATTTCACCGACATTAAATCTGACTAAACCGGTAGTGTATGACATTATGCTCTGGCCTCCACCCATCCTTTAGGGATAAAAACGTCCTGTACGCCTTCCATCGCGGAAGCCGTTTTGGCTTGCTGCACAAATTGCTGATATTCTTTTGCCAAACTGTCGCGCAAAGAAACAGAAGCCGTCAGAGGAACAGCCAATTCCGCCGCCAATCGCAAAGAAAAAGCTTCGACAAACATCGGGTCAAACTGCGTTGCGTCTTCAATACGGGTGATGCCGATAAAACGGCAAACGTTTGAATCCGTCAGCAAGTATTGTCCTTCGACCTGATAACGCTCGTTTTCCTCCATTTTCCAAACGCGCAGGCAATCGGAAGGCAAAGCAAATTGGTATTCATACCCGAATAACGGCTTGTCCCGCAGCGGAGCCAACACATACCGCTTTAAAGCGAACCGCCATGGATAAGACCGCAGCACAAAATCACGCGTGTCGGCATACAAAGCTTTGCAGTATCTGGCGGGTTTGGTATTGTCATCCAAAGACAGAATTATCAGTTCGTCCCCGATTTTGGATAAAGCCCGATTACAAACGGCCACAATCGATGTCATTTTTTTCTCCTTAAATGATTAAAGAAAGCGGCGGGAAAGTTCTCCGCCGCTCCCTTTGTTTTTTTAAGCTTCCTTACAGTTGATTTTGACGACCAAATCTTCCTGCATACGCACGGCGCCGATCGCCATTTCATAATAGACCTGTGTGGCAAAACACTTGTCGTCGCGTTCCGTGATCTTTCCGATAATATCTTCGCCGATTCCCAGCTTGATGCCGTCCGTCTGAAAAGCCAGACAAGAACGCCCGATCACCGTATTGTTGGATGTAACATCGGGCAGAATCAAATCGCCGTTTCCGTTTTTCGCGTTCAGCTGAACGAACTTGAACCCCATAAAGGTATCCAGTTCGCCCTGCACCAAAGCTTTAGCAGAAGCGTAATCGGCAGAAGTCACCTTTGTTTCGCTCAACAAATCGTCAAGCTGTTGTGCGGACAGAACGATGACGCGGCCTTCGGACGGCGCGTCACATTTATCGAATATGCGCTTGACTTCACGCAGTTTGTCAAAAGTGAATTTTGAAGCGCAAGTGCTGTCAATAATCTGCGTCGCCGGCAACGCAACGGAAGTAGCGCCTGTTTCACCGGTGTATGCCGTACCGAAAGCGGCCGTTACGATCGCTTCGTCAATCGCGCGCCCCATCGCCCAAGCGGCCGCATTCGCATAGTCGCTGGTCGGGTCGATCAGCATTCTGACTTTGTCGTCGTTATCGATCAAATCCGCCCAATGATAAGTATCCAGCGTCAAACGACGGCGTTTATGCGGCGTGTCGTAACGCGGCGTATCCGCATGACGCATTGTCTTTTTAACAGCGGCAACTTGTCCGATCTGATCAATGAACAGATTTTTTCCGTGCACGCTTTCATAACCGACCAAGTCGCGCAGCTTTGAACCTTTCTGCTGTACCAAAGCCTGAATGTTGGCGCTGTACTGATTAACAAATGAAGTGGTAATTTCCGTACTCATTTAATTTCCTCTTTTGTTGTTTAAGACATAAAAAAAGCCCCGTTTGAAACGGAGCACCGAAACACGCTTGAAAAAGCCGGTTTATTCTTCGCCGAACAGACGTTTTCTCAAACGATATACCTGCTGAACCGTTGAATCGTGTTCGGGGTGTCTGGCCTGCATATAGGCCGGCACAGCCATTAAACGAGCGATTTCAGCCTTGATTTTTTCTTCCGAAGAAAGCGCGGAGACCTTTTCGCCGACCAAACCGCGGTCTTCGCTGGCAGCGTCCGCCAACTTCATCAGAAAAGAAACGACCTCGCGGCAGTTTCCGATTCCGCTGCTTTTTAAGAAAGCGACAAGTTCGTCGCCGCCGTATTTGCGAATCAAATCGTTCACAGCCTTCTGACGCGCTTCAAAACCGTTCCCGTAAACGCCGCGCAAATAAGCCTCGGTTTCCGAACAATAATCGGCGGCGTCCCGATTCAAATCTTCGACGAATCCCATAGCCCCCTGAACCAACCAATTCCAAACGCCCTGCGTCTGTTCTTCGGATAATCCCAATTCAGCGGCCAGCGTTTGAAATTCATTGACGGCTTTTTCGTCAATAAATTCCGTGATTAAATCCTCTGTCGTTTCCTTTTCAGACGACACAGATAATTCATTCTTCATTTTTATTCCTTTCAGTTTCTTGCAATAAATCGACAAGCTTACGCTCATCACAGGCGGACATTTTTATAATGTCCAAAAAAGCCGCCCGCTTTCCGTCAAAAAAAGCGCTGGCGACAGAAAATCCGGTCGGATTGGAAATATCCGTCACAGGCGACAACATGCTGCACTTTTCCGCCAAATCCTGTAAAATCAACCGCCCGTCTTCCGAAGTAAAAACAGCTTTATACGCTTGAATCAACCGTACGACTTTCTTGACTTTTTTCCTTTTAAACGCTTCAAGCATTTTCCGTTTTCTCCGTTTTTTCATTAAAGAAGGAAGCGTTCAGTCCGTACATTTCGCCGATTTTTCGGATTGCTTCCGGAACATTAAATACGGCGGCGGCTTCCGGCTGAATCTGCAGCAACCCGCCCGCCAGCTCCAACGTCCGCATCACGGCCTGCGCCTGCAAATGCTTTTGAGCCAACGACAACGGAGAAACGTACTCCACCCGCACGTCTTCAAAATCCAACTCCGACGGTAAAACCATTTTTCCATGCCGCACCAACAATCCGAAAACGCGCGTCATCATCGGCCCCAGCAATTCCGTTTGCAGTCTGCCGAATACGGGCCCGAGCAGACGCATTTTTTCTTCCGCGCGCTGTAAAACTTCGGTTGCCGTCATTTGAACGTTTTCCGTATTCGTCAGCCGATCGTTATAAAAAGCGGAACGGATACGCTGACGGATTTCGTTCATAATTTCCAAACCGATACTTGAATTTGCTCCGCTCAAGAAAGTCTTCGGCGCTTCGCCGGTATAGCGGATAATGCCGCCCGGAACGGTTGCCGCCGGAGAAAACTGATCGTCATCCCTGACAAGCAACGGCGGCCTGTTTGCCAATTGCGCGGCAATGATTGTTTCTTTCATCATTTCCTGCAGCATTTTAATGTCAGGCAAAACGGAAATTGCCGGAGAACGACCGTACACTTCCGTGCAGGCCTTGCTCCAACGCGTCACAAACAACGGCATTTCTTCAAATCCGCCGGAAAACAGAACCGTTCTTTCGTCTTTTAAAACATAGACGGAACAAACCGGTTTTTGAAAAACGCCGCCGTCTTTGAATAATTCGTTCGGAAAAACGGCATGAATAATCTCGTATTCCCGCTGCGCCTGCGTTCCCGCTTCATAAGCGGCCAGCATATTTTCGGAAACGGCTGTTTTTCCCCAAGTCTGAACGATTTTTTCCAAAGACATTTTAAAGACGCGATAAATCCGATCGACCTGCCCCGCCGCATTTTCCTCCAAAAACAACTCACCTAAAAAACGCGATTGAAAAAGCAAAGAATCGTTCTTTTCATCCCAACCGACATACAGTCCTGCCGTACCCAATACAGTTAAATCCAAGTACACTTCGTGAATATTTGTTGCAAAACCGGCATTCGGACGCGTCATTTCATCGGCCAGAACCTGTTCCGCATTCACAAGCCATTCAGAAATTTCCGGTGTCTTTTTGTGTTCGGCAACGGACAAAGAAAACCATTTTCCGGCCGGATTCGTCATCAATCCATGCAAACCGGCGGCTAACAATTCGGCCGCGTTGACCGCCGTTGTTTCAAACAACTTTCGCCCCCGTCCTGCACCTTGCGCCTGCGTCGCCGTAAAATCGGCTTTGCGCGGCAAAACAAGCTCCGAAACCTCCTGCCACAACTTTTCAAAATTCATGCGCCGCGATTTCAGTTCGTCCGTTCTTTGAATGATTTTGTCTGCCAAAGAATAAACGTTCATTCTCATTACAACCCCAACAGATTTTTCTGACCGCCTAATCCGATTCCGTCATTATTGCCCAGCAATCCGGCAAAAATGATGTTTGTGCGCTTTGATACTCTGCGCTTATGATCCAAATCGTTCTGAAAATTCTGTTCTGCCGCATCGACTTCAGCTTGTCGGGCGGCAGCCGCCCGCGCTTCAGATTCGGCTTTAGCGCGCTGACTGTCTTTTTCTATGTTTTTATCCAAAGAATATGCCGAATACATCATATTAATAGCGTTTTTCGGATCAGACAGAGCTCTTCCAATCTGCTTTGTCGCTTTTTTCAATTCTTTTCTCAATCCCATTTTTTCCTCCTGTTGAAATAAAAAAAGCGCTTCCGAACGGAAACGCTTTACTTTCGAGACACAAAACCAAGTGTATTTAACAATATGTCATAATATTTTTCTAATGTCAACACATTTTGTGATTTTCTATTTCATCAATCCCGCTTTTTTCTGCAGTGCCGCCATTATCAGCCTGTTTCTGTCGGAATCTGTTTCTTTATGAGCGGCCGCTATTTTAGCGGCGGCTCGAACCTGACGGGCTTCGACGGTAGGAATAGACAAAGCCTGAGGAACAACTTTTGCCGGCATATATCCGGCATGCGGTCTGCTAAACAAACCGAATTGGTTTTTCATCGTTTCCTCGACCGGTTTGCTCCAATCGTAATGATATTTTCTCAATCCGTTGCGATAAATGGCGTTAAACGGTTCAAAAGAAACCGTATTGGCATCGGGCGTACTGAAAAATTCATTCGTTTCTTTTTCGGACAGATACGGTTTTCCGTTGCAAGTGCATACTTTTTGAACGATATCGTTGACGGGAACAATTCGCTCAAACCTTTTATCTTCCTCCTCTCTGGTACAATTTCTGTCGCGCTGCTGCACCATTCTGATATACAGATTGTCATAACTGTCGCGAATGGAATAGTCCGTAAACCATCCTTTAAATGCGGCTTTATAAGCTTCGCCGTTTGACAAACCTCCTTGAACGGCCGCATTTTGAAACGGATTGACAATATGGGCATCCTTTGATCGAAGCGCCTCCAAAGGCTTATCGTTCCCTTTCAGCGCCAATTCAAAACAAACAGCCGCTGACGTTGCGGAAGCATCCGCTTCGATAGCGGCCTGATTTTGAATATAGGATTTCGGCGTATCCAGATAAGCGTCCATAACAATTCCTTTTTGGAACTGTTGAGCATGACGCAGCTCATGCGCCATCGTTCCGACTTGACGGTCAAAGCCGCTGTTTGCGTTGATTTTCACATTATTGGACCCCTCGTCATACGAACCGTAGGCTCTCATTCCGGCATCCAAGCGGATTTTCGTTTTATGTTCAAGAGCATCTTCAATCAGTTTCTTTCCCGTTTCGGACTGACGAAGCTGATCCAGAAGCTTTTCCAAACAACAGCGCTCCGCTTCGTTTTCATAAACAAGATACGGATAAGAAACGGCCGCCTGTTGATCGGGAATTTGCCGTTCTTTTTTTTCAAAAGCGGAAATAATGGTGCCGGACATAAAAAAAACTCCTCAAATTATTTTTATAAAGTATTATTGTTTTTTCCTAATTTGTCTATATTTTTAATAAGTTCTTCCGCGTTAAAGCGCTTGACTTTTTAAAATAAAGCGGTTTAGCTCCATTCATAGCGATGGAGAACACAAATGCTGAAATTTGAAGTTGAAAAAACTTGCGGAAAAGCCCGATTGGGAAAACTGCATACGGCGCATGGCATAATTGAAACGCCCGCATTTATGCCGGTCGGAACGGCGGCGACGGTCAAAGCGATGATGCCGGAATCGGTTGCGGAAACCGGCGCTCAAATCTTATTGGGCAACACCTATCATCTGATGTTGCGTCCCGGAGCCGACAGAATCGAACGCTTGGGCGGCTTGCATAAATTTATGAACTGGAACAAGCCGATTTTGACAGATTCCGGCGGTTTTCAGGTTATGTCTCTTTCCAAATTGCGCACAATTTCGGAAGAAGGCGTTAAGTTCCGTTCCCACATTGACGGTCATTTATGTGAGCTGTCACCTGAAATTTCCATAGGCATTCAACACAAACTGGACAGCAATATCACGATGTGTTTTGACGAATGCCCGCCTTATCCGGCGGAACGAAAATACGTTGCCGATTCGACCCGCCGCTCGATGCGCTGGGCAAAGAGGTCGAAAGACGCCTTTATCGACCGAGACGGCTACGGTATTTTCGGCATAGTTCAAGGCGGCGTTCATGTCGATTTGCGCGAAGAATCCTGCAACAGCCTGACCGATATCGGTTTTGACGGCTATGCTTTGGGCGGTCTTGCTGTCGGCGAAGGACAGGAATTGATGTTCGACACGATCAGCGCAACCACGCCGCACCTGCCGACGGACAAGCCGCGCTATTTAATGGGCGTCGGCCGCCCCTCCGATATTGTCGGCGCCGTTTTGCGCGGCATAGATATGTTCGACTGCGTTATGCCGACACGTTCGGGCAGAACCGCGCAGGCATTCACCCGTACAGGGGCGCTGAACATGCGCAACGCCAAATATATGGACGATGAAACGCCATTGGACGATCAGTGTCGTTGCCCCGCTTGTCGAAACTACACCAAAGCCTATCTGCATCATCTGGTCCGCACAAAAGAAATTTTAGGCGTTATGTTGCTGACGTGGCATAATTTGACTTATTATCAGGATCTGATGCGCGGGCTGCGCCAAGCCATTAAAGAAGACCGGCTGGAAGAATTTGCTAAAGGCGATTTCGTATGACGGGAAAAAAGCGAACGGAATCAATCGAACAGGAAACGCCTCGGCGCAGTTCCGGCTTGATTTCGTTCGGCGCCGACATCCGCAAACTGGTCAGCCCCATACTGGGAAAAAAAGGTTTGATCCAAGCCGATGTGCTTGCCCGTTGGCAAGACATTCTCGGCATGGAACTGGCTTGCGGCGTCACACCGTTTTCCGTTTCATTTTCCAAACAAAAGGAAGGAGCCGTCTTAACGGTTAAAACATTCAGCGGCGCATACGCCGTTGAATTTTCAGCCCGTAAACAACAAATCAAAGAACGCCTTAATTCTTATTTCGGCTATGAAGCCATCTCGGATATCCGAATTCAACAAGGCGGCACATTTATTCCGCCGGCACCGATAAAAAAAGACGCCGATTGTCCCCCCCAAAAAACAGAAAAAATTCAACAGCTTGCCACTGACATAGAAAATGAAGCTTTACGGGAATCGATTATTCGTCTGGGTTTGCTGTTAACGGAATCAAACAAGGATTAACAGCTTTTGTTTTTTCGTTTATAAAGGAAAAAACAGCATGTTTTTAAAGGAGAATCATCTATGAAAACCGCTACAAAAGCTTTTCTTTTCGGCTTTTTGTTTTTAACTTCGATTTTTTCATCGGCTTCGGCACAGGAAAATACTTCCTGGATCGAAAAAATCAAAAGTTTCTTTAAGCCTTCCGCCGAACAAACGCAGACAGAAAACAAAGCGGCCAACAAGACGGAACCGCAGAATCCGGCAAAACGAAACCCCGTCTTTGATTTTTCCGAAAAAACGATCGGGAACGGAGATGCTCCTTTAAAAATCCGTATATTTACATCATTGACCTGTCCGCATTGCACAAACGCGCACACACAATTAATCCCTTATCTTCAGGAAAAATACGTCAAAACAAACGAAGCTTTGATTATTTTAAATGATTTTCCGATCGAAGCACGGGCAATGACGGCCTCTTTAATATCGCGCTGCCTAACGGGAAACAATTATTTTGCGTTTATCGACACCCTGTTTGAAAATCAAAAAACATGGGTTGCCGCGCCCGATGTTCAAGAAGCGCTCATGCCTTACGCCAAATTGGCCGGTTTAAGCGAAGAAGATATGATAGCTTGCGCCACCGACGAATCCGCCACTAAAGAGTTGGTTCGTCAACGCAACTTAGCAATTATGCGCTATAAAGTCCATGCAACACCGACACTCGTTCTTCAATTAGGAAAAGAAAAGGAACGCATAGAAGGCGCTCCCAGTCGTATGGAAATAGATCAAGTAATTGAAAAAATGAAAAAAGCATATAAAGGACCATGGCCGATCGTTTCTGAAAAAAAAGACACTTCCGTGCCATCTGCGCCATAATGTAATTCTTGACTTTTCAGAATTGAACTCGTAGCATAACCTTCGGTCTTTCGGTAAACAGAGATGGAAGAACAACATCAAACACCGCCGGATGACGCTTTAAAGGAAATCGAAAAACGCTTAAATGCTTTAAAGCGCCGCACGGCAGACCCGTCGGCGCGGTCTTCGCACTGTTCGCATCCGATCGGACAGCTGATGTGGTTGGCGTTTAATGTTATTTCTGACCTGATTGCCGGAGTGATCTGTGGTTTGGGAATGGGATACGGACTTGATCAATGGTTTGGGACACGGCCTGTTTTCATTGCCGTTTTTTTAGTGTTAGGCTGTATGGCGGGTATTTTAAATGTTGTCAGATTCTTACGTCGGTACGAAGAAAAGCAACATGAAAAATATATCGATTCCAAAGAAAAGGAATAAATTATGTCCGGACCGATAGAACAATTTGAAATCAAACCTGTTATCTCTTTGCCTAAAATCGACGGGATTGATTTATCTTTCACGAATTCCTCTTTATTTATGGCCTTAGCTGTCGGTGTCGGTTCTGTTTTTTTCATTACGGCAATGCGCAAACGCCAGCTGATTCCGACAAAGCTTCAATCAGTCGCAGAAATGGTATATGAACTTGTTTCCGGTATGATCAATGAAATGGTCGGACCGGAAGGCCGGAAATATATCCCGTTTATATTCACGTTGTTTACATTTGTCGTACTTGGCAATCTCTTGGGACTTTTGCCTTACAGTTTTACTTACACCAGCCATTTTGCGGCCGTTGGAACACTGTCCGTTTTTTCAATTTTAGTCACGGTTTTTATAGGATTGAAAAAACGCGGATTAAATTGGTTCACAAATTTTTTCCCGAGCGGCACTCCGATTGCGATTGCGCCGATTTTAGTTCCGATTGAAATCATTTCTTTTTGTTCGAAACCGTTCAGTTTAACGGTTCGTTTAACCGTAAATATGATGGTCGGTCACATTATGCTCAAAGTGATTGCCGGTTTTATTTACAGTTTAAGTTTTTGGGGCGGATGGTTGCCGCTTGCATTTATTTCCGTTTTAACGGTATTTGAAATGGGGATTGCAGTTTTGCAAGCATATGTTTATACTATTCTGACCTGTGTTTATCTGGGCGATGCGCTGCATGCGCATTAGTTCTTTTGTTTGTAACGGTGTTTTTTAGGAAGGATAAAAAATTATGGATGCCGAATTCGCAAAATATATAGCGGAAGCAGTTAAATTTATCGCCGCGGCTTTGTGCGCTATCAGTATGAAAACCGCCGCCGAAGGCGTGTCTAAAATTTGGATTACGATGATTGATACCGTCGGCCGCAACCCGACAGTGAAAAACGATGTAAACGCCTTCGGTCTGATCGGCTTTGCCGCGACGGAAGCTATCGCGTTGTATGCGTTGGTTATCGCGTTAGTTATGTTGTTCCTGTAATTTATATTTTCGGAATAAGGACCGACGAGCAATGCCGCAGCTTGACCCGACTTGGTATGCATCTCAAAGCTTTTGGATGCTGATTACGTTTTGCGCAATGTTCTTAATGATGTGGCGTTTTGTTATGCCCGCAATGCGCGCGACTGTGGATGCGCGTCGGTCCAGAATAGAAGAAGACATAAAAAAAACGGAAGAACTGAAAGATGAAGCTTCGCGCCTTCTCAAAGAATTAAATGACGCTCAAGCCCTTGTAAAAAACAAAACGCAAATGCTTTTTGCTCAGGCGCAGGAAGATGCTCAAACTTTAATTCGGCAGTCTGAAGCTGATTTTAACGTCCGATTATCGGCACATATCGCTGAAAAGGAACAAACGCTTGAAACGGCCAAGAAAGCCGCTTTGCAGGATATCGCTCTCATTGCCGGCGATTTAACGAATTTGATCATTCAAAAGACGGCGGGCATTACGGCTTCGGCAGAGGAAATCAAGAAAACCACCGCCTCTGTAATGGAGAAAAAAATATGATTATTTCTCAAGCTTTGGCGGCAACAGCCGAACATGCCGGCGAACATCATTCTATGTTTCAGGATCCTACGTTTTGGGTGGGAATCGCTTTCTGCATCACCGTCTTTGCTTTAACAAAACTGGCCGGGAAGTCTATTTCCGCGTTTTTACAAGCCCGTGCCGATAAAATCGCTTCCAGATTGGAAGAAGCTGCTAAACTGCGCGTTGAAGCCGAAACTTTATTGGCTGAATATACCGTCCGTTATGAACAAATGGAACAGACAACACAAAACGCCCTGAAAGAAGCGGAAGAAAATGCCCGGAAACTTCAGGAAAATATTCAAAAAGACTTCGAAGAAAAATTGAAAAAACGCGAAGAAGCCGCTGAAGCCCGCTTAAACAGAGCTATGGAAGAAGCGTCTGAAGAAGTTCGCACTTTAGCCGCCGCAATCGCTATGCAGGCAGTGGAAAAGCTTTTATCGGAAAAACTTTCCGGTGACGCGGGACAGCAATTAATCGATGAGGCCATTTCCTCTTTGCCGGATCTTTTTTCCAAAGAAAAAGCCGCTTGAATTTTCTACTTTTCGTATGACTTTACGTTTCGGGTCATATTTTATATTAAATTGACAAACCGTCCTTTTTGCCCGATACTTTTTTCTTATATAGAAAGGAATCGGAATGTCTGTTTCTTTATATGAACAATTTTTAGCCGTCGGATCCGTCAAAAGCCTTGTAACAGGAAAGGAATATCCTGTGCCGCAAACGGAATCTGCGGCACCGAGTGAAGATCGGCAGCCTTCTCCGCCGAATCAAAAAAACGAATTACATTCATAAAAAAATATCCGCCCGCTAAAACACGGACGGAACGATTTTTTTCCTTTTATTCCTTTATTGCTTCATAATCAAACAGGATTTTATTTCTGCGGCCAAACGCTGACAAATTGTTTTCAACTTAGTCTCCGTATCAGCAACAAAGGTCCTGAAACGCACTCCTTTCCCGGGTATATTTACCTCTCTGAAGATCGGAGAATATGCCTTTAACGCCGCATCTGTTTCAACCAGTTGACGCCAATAAGCCTGCGCTCCATCCAATTTTTCAAAAGAAGATAATTGCAGCAGCCGCAAATCTGCCGCCCGTCCTTTTTTCGCTGCCGGAACAGCTTTAACCAATTTTACGTCAGGTGTTTTAACTGTTGCCGGTTGATTGCCGGCCGGAGCGGCTCCATTTAATATAACTGGTTCATTAACGGCTCTGTCTGCAAAAGCGTTGTCTTTACCGATGCGGCGTAAATTTGACCACTCCAGCAACTTTGCACGCTGATCGGGGCTCAATGCTGTCAGATGCGCTTTATCAGAGGGCGGGCGGTCATAAGAAACTTCCTTAAATCCGCGCGGCGCATTTCTGGACAAATTGTCTTCCAACATTCCGGCAATGGATTGAATATTAGCCTGCGCTATAAATCGCGGCAGCGGATCAACCCCTAAAGCAACAAACAAATTACTTTCGGCGCCTTTATATTCGGCATACGCGAAATCCCTTTTTAAATGAGAAATCAGCCGTTCCACTGCCGTCATCAAAGTCCTGCGCTGCTCCTGAACCGTTCGGTTTTTATTTTTAAACGCTTTCTGCCACAACCCTTCATTAACTTCGTCCAAAGAATTGGCAATTTCAAAAGCTTCGGCGGCCTGCCGCAGCTGCAGGAAAGAAACATTAACCTGCGTTGTGACAGCCATAGTCATCGCCAACCGCCGCAGCCGTTCCAATTCTTCTTTGTCCTTAGCCAATCGAATGGCTTTCGGCTGCGTAAATAAATTCATTAAATTCCACGTTACGCCTATGCCGGCATCCGCCCAGTTTTTATTTTTCAAATAAGAATTGGAATTGTAATTAATTCCGGCGCTGAATTCAATTCCGGGGAACAAACGCAAAATTTCTTTCTTAGCTTCTGCTTTGGCGATTCTGGCTTCATAGTCGTTAATTCTTAATTCGGGACGATTAACCAAAGCAAACTGCTCCAGATCAATCTGACCGAAATCTTTGACAACTTTAGCGTTATCCATCTCGGAAGGAACATCCAAAGTAAAATCCGCGTTCGGAGGCAAGTTCATCAACGCGCCCAGCTCAGCTTTGGCCGTCAAAATATCATTCCGTAAATCCGTTAAATTTTGCAAAGCGGTCAATAATTTTTTCTGCTCTTCTAACTGCTCCTGCGTTTTTTCTGTTGCATGTCCCGCATTCACGCGAACCAATTCATCCTGAACGGAGGCGATTAAAACGGCCAGATCCTCAATAATACGCTGCGCTGCCGCCGCTTTCCAAAAAGCGACGCGCACTTCATGAATTACCTGGTGAATAGACTTGCGGCGTAATTCTTCACTGATATAACGGCGATCCGAAGCTTGTTTGGCATTAACATAACTGATCCCGAAATCCAACACATTGTAAACTATTTGCAGCTGCCCTGTCCGAACCGTCTTATCTTCAATATAGGAATCCGGCAGTGTCCACGCTCCTGTTCGGACGGACTTTGCAGAAACGGCCAAGCGGTCAGATCGGGAAGAAAAACCACCGCTGGCAGCAACTTCCGGCAATAAATCCTTGGAAGCGGAATCCGCAATACCGTAAGCGATTGCCTGTTCCATCAACGCCACGCGCTGATCAGAATTATACTTAATCGCCCGCGCCATCGCTTCGTACAAAGTAATCGGCTTAATAATTTCCTCTTGTCCGCCGAACAAAGCTGCTTTATCCACAGCGGCCCGCGAAGATCTCTCACCTAAAGTTGTCGGATCCGTTTGAACGGCACAAGAAGCTGTCAAAGCGGAAACAAAAGCGAATAAAGCAAAATTTTTCAAACAGTTATGTTTAAACAAACGCATCAGCGACCTCTGTTGAATAAAACGAAATATATCGTTCTGAGCTTATTATATTCTTTCAAGATACAATATATTGAATCTCATTCAATACATTTTTTACAAATATCTCACTTTTTTTGCCGAGTCGCATAAATTCTCCCCAAACATACGGATACTATATCTGCAAGCGATAACTTTCATGCCGTTATTCGCGAACATTCCATCTGAAAATGTACATCTTTAATAAAAAGTCAAAAAAAACGGCAGTTTGTTCAAACCGCCGTTTTTTTATTTTACTCTTCACATTTCACTTTTGGAGGCTCTGCTGCGGGCATTTCCGTTATTTTTTCCCCGCAAAAACCGCAATGCACTTCCTCTTTGCCGTTAAAATTCTCATTCAGCCGAACTGAAACTTTATTTGTTTTTTTGCAGTTCGGACAAATCATTTCATACGTTTTTTCAAACATTCCTGCCCTCTTTCAATCCGTTAAATATGAAGGTTTCCCTCTTGCACGCTGCTTTGTATGGCATCATTGATTCGTTGCTGCTTTGACAGATTACCCATAAGGGTTGTTTTCTGCGGTTCAGCCGAAGATTGCTGCTGCGTTTCCTGTTTGGGAGCTTTTGGAGCACTCTCGCTGACAGCAACAGCCCCATTACTTTCTTTTTGCTTCTCTTGTCCTTTTTCCTGTTCTCTTGTCTGATCAGCTGCCCGTTTCTTATGTTCGATTTTATTCAAAACCTCGGCCATTCCTTCACGATCTTTAATCATCGAAATGAAGCTGTCGGCGGAATCAAATCCTTCCATCCGCATCCCGACAAAACAAACATCACGTCCGGTACTTGTATTTACTTCCCGATCGCGCCGTCCGGTATTATAGCTTGTCGGTTCCTGATAAACCTCTATTTCCTCACCGGTATTTGTTTTATCGCCTTTAATCGTTCCAGCTTTAATTTTCAAAGCGGTATATTCTTTACCGTCCTTATCTTTTCTTGTTTCAAGTGATATTTCACTCTCAATATCGACGGGCCGATCTCCCCATCCGTAATATTTTTCCTGATAAAAAGCATCGCGCATTTCAAGGGATTCCAATCGCCCTTCTTTGTCTTTTCTGATGAACCAGCACAAAGTATGGTCTTCCAGATTATGCATAGCGCCGCTTTCATCAACGGTATACTTTTTATCCCCTGTTAAAACGGGCTTATATGTTGCATCCTGAGCGCCTTCCTCCCCTTCTTTAGCCGGAACCCATTTCTTGCCCACTTTTTTCTGCTGATGCATTTTAATGGGCATCATTACCTGAACATCGGTTGTTCTCAATTCAGTATTCAGTTCTTTATAAAAAGCCTGGGCTTCCTTTCCGTTTTCCAGATCAATCGTTTTTCCTTCCCGCACCTGATCCAGCATTGCTCCCAGCGCATCGTTCATTCGCTTTCTCTGATACATATCGAACATAATCTGTTTGACCTGGGCATGATGGCGGCAATCCCCCATTCCCAAAGCAAAGATTGCAGAAATATTTGTTCTGGTATCAACAAAAGCCTTCTCTTTCCATTGCTCCTCTTCCGGCAGGGTATCAATATCCGATATTTTGCCGCTTTCTTCCAAAGCGCCGGCAACGGTTCTGTCATAAACCGATTTACCGTCCGCTTCTTTTGACAAAGCGTTTTCTTCCAGATGCAGTCCCCTTCCCGCAAAATTTCCCGTCATAAACGTTTGTCGGATCAAACGGTCGGCAGCCTTCATAAAGACCTCCGGTTCTTTAATCTGATCCAATGGCAGCTCAGGATCCAAGCCTTCCAGATTTTTAATTCCCAATTCTTCCGGCGTATGGTGTATCAAAGCGGTAAACAATTCCAAATCCTGTCTGGAAACGGTATGTGAAGGGAGTTGTCCGCCGAATTCCATATTGCCGCCGACCCGACTGACGCCGCGGAAATCGGAACCGCATCCCCGATAGTTATAGCTGTGCTCATGCAAAGCCGATAATTTTTCATCTTCTCCGAACGTGCGGTCATCTTTCTTTAAATTTTCTATAACGATCAGACCGCTTTTCCGAGCATCTTCCTTCAACTTCCATCCGCTGATTTCCTGTTGAACAACCTTAGCCGCATCAAAACCGTTTTGCTCAATTGTTTTCAGATTTCTTTCAATTTCATCTTTTTGCCATTCATACTGCACACAGTGAGCCAAACGATTGCTCAAATGCGCGATTTTTTCAGGTTCCGCGCCGGCAATGCAAGCGGCCTGCAGAGCAGCTGAAACGGCATAAAAATCCTTGGATTCCTCAGCACCGTCACGCAAAGCGGCCAAATAAACGACCTTTGCCGTTTCCTCCGCCCGCTTTTTATTCCCCGATTCAAGATTGGCATGAACGGCTTGAAGCCCTATAAACGGATCCAGAGTTTCTTTAAAACCGTTCTCATACATTTTTGTTGCTTCGGCCTGTTTTCCCTCTGCGACCAAACATTTAGCGGCAATTCCGTAAGCGATGCTGCTGTTTTTTTCAACATACATCAAATGATCGCAGATTCTGGCAGCCATTGCGCGATCTTTTTTCACAAGCTCGGGAGAACGCCCCTCTTCAAAGGAACGCTGATAATAAGCCCCAGCCAATTGTTCGCGCACCATAGGCGCAGACCGAAAATCCCTGCTGTCCGTTTTGGTATAAACTTCTATCATCTTATCGTACGCACCCAAATCACGATAAGACGCGAACAGCTGCATTACTTCCGTAGAATCACGTCTGTTAAACCCTTTTTCATTCAGGATTTTATCCAAACACTCGATTTTTTCTTCTCTGGAACGATATCTGGGATTTTCCACGCCCCTTGTATCCGCCGGATCCGTTTTGACCATAGCCTCATCTATGCGCGCCGTAAAATCGCGCCTTTTTTCTGTAATTTCGCGATTATGCTTTTTATGTCTGTCACCTGCTTCGCCCAAAGCTTCAAAAGATTGTTTTTCATCGTTAAAAAAATCATGCGCCATAGAAAATCTCCTTATCGGCTTAATATATTTATAATAATGTACCAAACATCCGGACACGGAGTCAACGAAAATTAGACAAAAAAATTCTCGAAAAACCCTATTTTCTCTTTGCTTTTTACCAAAGTTTTCCTTGACTCCTCAAATGATGTCATTTAATTGTAATAATGGTTTAAAAGTGATTGTCTTGCGCTTTATCGGCCGTTATTGACAAATCAATCTTTCGGCAAAGAAACTGCGTTCGAATTTCTCCGCTTTTACTCTTCTGCGATTATTGTTTTTCAATAAAAAGGCTTTATTTCAATGGATGCTTATACACAATCACGCCAACAGCTTTTAGATCAGCTGGGAGTTCAGGAACATAAAGGACTTTCCGAAGAACAAGCCGTTGATAACGCTGTGCGTTTCGGCATAAATCAGTTATCCCGTCCGGCGCCGGAATCTCTTTTGAAAAAGATTGGTGCAAGCTTGACCGAACCGATGATTCTCATGCTGATTATTGCTGCGATTATTGCCTTCGGCGTGAATTATTTGCGCGGCCTGAACGGCGGGGAAACGGAATATATAGAATGTATCGGCATCGTTGTCGCAGTTATTTTATCTGTTTCCATTTCTCTGATAATGGAGGGGAAAAGCGCCAAAGCCTTTGAAGCTTTAAATAAAATAAAGGACGACATTCCGGCCAAGGTTATGCGCAACGGCATTGTCCGCCTGATCAACCAGAAAGACATTGTTGTCGGCGACATTGTTTATGTAGAAACTGGCGCGAAAATACCGGCAGACGGACGGTTGCTGGAAAGCGTCGATCTGCGCGTGGAAGAAGCCTCTTTAACAGGAGAAAGCGAAGCTGTCAAAAAAGACGCGGAAATAGTTTTCACTGATCCGAAAACACCGTTGGCAGACAGAAGAAACATGCTGTATTCCGGCACATTCATCACCGCCGGATCGGGACG
>JAFVEJ010000225.1 GCA_017476085.1 Alphaproteobacteria bacterium | reverse complement strand
TAGTATTCCCGCTGCGGCGTAGTTGCGCAGGCAGCGGATAATATAGGTCGGTGTCGGCGCTTCTTCCGATAAATCAAGGAAAAGAATGCAGTCTTTCCATATTTTTTTATCCGGCCAAACAGGAGTGCCTTTGATCATTTCCAGAACTTCCAGACAGCCGCCGATCAGCCGTCCCTGAACCGGCGATTTTCCTTGTATAAAATGATATCCTTTGTTTTTAATTCATTTTCTTTTCTTTTTTTGATTGTTTGCGTCGGCCCAATCTAAAAAATCGTTTGTCCATTCTTCGGACGGCATAATTTCACCGCTGATTTTTCCGGTAAACAAAAATTTATCCAGACTGTTTCGGACATAATCGAAAATTCCTCCGTTTTCGGCGAACGTTGTTAAAAAGGCAGGACCGTAAATTGAAGAAACGCCCGCTTTTAAAAAGGCAAAATGAAGGGCGGTCGGATCGGAATAACCGATAAAAAATTTGGGGTTTTCGGAAATTGCCCGATAATCCAGATACGGCAGCAGCCGCACACAGTCATCGCCGCCGATTGTCGTAATAATCGCTTTAATATCGGGATTCCTGACGGCGGCATTGATATCTTCGGCGCGCGCTTTCGGATTTCTATCCAGTTCTGCCGCATCGGATAACGTGTGCGGCATCTCAACCACTTTTAATCCGAATGTTTCTTCAAATTGTTTTTTGCCGATTTTATAACGATGCGGAAAAACGGACGGTCCGCCCCAAGACGGGGAAACGGCGGCAACCAAATCGCCTTTTTTTAATAAAGGAGGCGTCTTAAGCGTAAAAGTCATAAGTGAAACTCCGATAATTTCTTTCAGATTCCAGAATAACATAAATAAAAAAGAAAACAGCCTCTGAATTTTTCAAAGGCTGTTTTTATTAAGAATAAATCATTATGACGGATTTTGAGGCGCGTTTTGCGTTTTTGCCTGCTTTTCTTTTTGTTTCAAGGCTTTTCTTTCATTTTTTTGCCGTGTTTTCATTTCATATTTTTCCTGCGCCTGTTTTATTTT
Source organism: Alphaproteobacteria bacterium (assembly GCA_017476085.1). Next base: position 3,201 of record JAFVEJ010000225.1, on the reverse strand, counting down.
TAATTCTTTTTTTTCATTTTCCTGTTTTAACTTCAGTTGTTTCATATCGGCGGATAAACCTCTTTTAGATTCGATTTCTTTGACTTCTTCCTCGAAATCCTGCTGTATTTCAGCAATCTTTTCTTCCAGCTTGTGCATATTGTCTTTTGCCATGGCGGGAATCGAGATCAGACAAAACAGCATAAACAGCAAAGATATTTTTTTCATCAATCCTCTCCTTGAGTAATTAGAAATACTTTAAGATGGAATTTTTTTTCTGATCTCGTCAATATGACCGGAAGAGGATGATTTTTCGTTTAGCGAAAGCGGTGTCCGTTTTTGTTCTCTTTGCCGTTGTGACGATGCATTCCTTTTTCCGGACGCCTCATGCGGTCTGAAGAAGGCGCGTTAGAGCCGTTTTGCATATTTCTTCTGCCGTGGCGTGGCGGAGGGGGCATACGGCCGCTATCTGAAAATTCTTCATTTCCGGAGGATATATCAACTTTATTTTGCATCTCTCTTCTGTTGCGGCGAGGTGGAGGCGGCGGCATTTTATCTTCATCAAAAGATTCTCCGTCTTCCAGCATCTCTTCATCAAAGTCAGGTGGAGGCGGCGGAAAGTCTTCCGGGCTTTGATCAAAATTATTTTCAAAAACGGGCGGTTGTTCTTCCGTTTGTTCCTGCGCGGAACTATATCTGCTTGATGTTAAAAAGAAAGTTGATGCTAAAAAAAAGATTAAATATTTTTTCATGATTTTGCTCCTTATAACAAAAGGATAAACTGTAATACAATAAACGTAATCTGAAAAACAAACTTGCGAAATTTTTTGTTTGACACTCATTTTTTATCAAGATAGCATTGCCCTTATGATGAGAACGATAAAAAACATATTGCCCCTGAAGCAAAATTGGTGGCGGCTGTCCTGAGGGAAGCCGTGAAAGTGTTTTTTGTCTTTGCCGCGGGTTCCCAATCAACGGGAACGGCGGTTTTTTTATAGCTCCTTGTTTTGAAACCTCTTCTTCCCGTTCAAACGGCGGTTTGGATTCGTTTATTAATTGGAAAGGTTTAAAACAATGAATTATATGCTCGAATTTTCCACTCCTGATACGGAAGGATACTATCAAGGTTTCGGCGGTATGTATTTGCCGGAAGAATTAAAGCAAGTGATGCTTGAAATCGCGGACGCTTATGCAAAAATTAAAGATACGCCCGAATTTCAAAACGAATTAAATTATTACTTAAAAGAATATGTCGGACGCGAAACGCCGTTGTATTTTGCAGAACGTCTGACGAAAGAACTCGGCGGCGCGAAAATTTATTTGAAAAGAGAAGACCTCTGTCATACGGGCGCGCATAAAATCAATAATGTGATGGGGCAAATTTTATTGGCTCGTTATATGGGGAAAAAACGCATCATCGCCGAAACGGGCGCCGGACAGCATGGTGTGGCAACGGCGACAGGGGCGGCTTTATTCGGAATGAAATGCCGCATTTATATGGGCGAGGAAGACACAAAGCGGCAGGAATTGAACGTTTTCCGCATGAAAATGCTGGGCGCCGAAGTCGTCCCCGTCAAAAAAGGACAAAGGACTTTAAGCGATGCGGTTGATGCGGCTTTAGAAGATATCGTTCAAAATTACAGGGATACATTCTATCTGGTCGGATCAGCGGTCGGACCTCATCCGTATCCGATGATCGTTCATGATTTTCAATCGGTCATCGGTAAGGAAGCGCGTCGCCAGATCTTGGAACATGAAAATCGTTTGCCGGATTATGCGATCGCCTGTGTCGGCGGCGGCAGCAACGCGATTGGTCTGTTTTCCGGTTTTTTGAAAGATAAAGACGTTCGTCTGATCGGAGTCGAAGCCGCCGGAAAAGGACTCGATACGCCGGAACACTGCGCAACGATGACAAAAGGAAAGCCCGGCGTTTTGCATGGCGCCCGCACATATCTTTTGCAGGATGAACAAGGCAATCCTGCCTTGACGCACAGTATTTCCGCAGGGCTTGATTATCCCGGAGTCGGCGCCGAACACAGTATGCTCAAGGATACAGGCCGCGTTGTCTATGAAACGGCGACGGATCAGGAAACAATTGACGCTTGTTTGAAACTCTGCCGCGTTGAGGGGATTATTCCTGCTTTGGAATCTTCGCACGCTTTGGCGTACGCGATGAAATTTGCCTCGACATTGGATAAAGATCAAATTGTCATTGTTAATTTGTCCGGCCGCGGCGATAAAGATGTGCACATTATTCAACAATACGTGTCTTTATAAAACGGAAATTTAAGGGGCTGTTTAAAACAGCCTCTTTTTTTTGAAAAGTCTTTTGTATATGATTGGCGAAAACTAATGTTAAGGATTTGCCGTGATAAAAAAAATCAAAAATCAGTGGACCGCGTTTTTTCAGAAAATGTATAACTGGGTGCTGAAATGTTCGGAACACCCGCAAGCCGTTTGGCTGTTGGCTTTTTTCTCTTTTGCGGAAAGCTCGTTTTTTCCGATTCCGCCGGATGTTTTGCTGATTCCTATGATGCTCGCGCGTCCGAAACAAGTCTTTAAATTGGCCGGCATTTGCACAGTGTCCAGCGTAATCGGCGGATTCGCCGGATATGCGATCGGTCTTTTCCTGTATGATAAAGTCGCCGTGCCGATTCTTTCCTTTTATAATTATATGGACAAGTTTCAGCTTTTTATCGATTCGTATAACCAATACGGCATTTGGATCGTTGCGGCCGCGGGCTTTACACCGTTTCCCTATAAAGTCATTACAATTACCAGCGGTATGACGGGGCTGAATCTGGCGCAGTTCGCATTGGCTTCTTTGGTTTCCCGCGGCGGCCGATTCTTTTTATTGGCGATTCTTTTCTGGAAATTCGGGGCTCCGGTACAGAAATTTATCGAAAAAAATCTCGGCTGGCTCAGTACTTTATTCTTTGTTTTGCTGGTTGGCAGCTTTGTTTTGCTTAAATATCTCTGAGAAATCCGCCGTTTTGAAAAAAAACTGAAATTTTTTTAAAAACGTGCTTGACTTGGTTTCTTCGTTTGTATATAACCCGTCCTGCACCTTGAAACAAGGTTGAGTTATTAAGCAGAGTGAATAAGTAATGAAGGAAAGAGATATACAGGCAGCGGCTGTTTGAGATGGCCGAGTGTCGTGTATATTGGACGAGGTAGAAGCAAGGCTATGTGAATAGACATAGTTTAAGATTGTAAGACCTC
>JAFVEJ010000224.1 GCA_017476085.1 Alphaproteobacteria bacterium | reverse complement strand
TGTTTTATCCGCTTTATTGATGCTGACGGCTTTTACCGCGCATGCCTCCGAAGAACAGCCTTTTGTGTTGGCGATGGATTATTCCGTTTATCTGCGGATGGCTCAAAACGATACATTCGGCGAAGCGAAAAAAGCGTTGATCGAAAATCCCTATGAAAAAAAAGACGCTGCCATTGCTGAAGAAATATCTTCTGAAGATGATGAAAAATGGCATCCTGTTAAGGATTTTAAAAAGACGAAGAACCTTTCCGGCGGCGGGTTCGTGAACACGAGCGACCGAGTGGCCGTCGGCGCGTTTGCCAACTATCAATACGACGACATCGACGAAAACAGATTAAACGAAGCCTATTCTGTAAAAATCAACGTCAATATCGCGCTTTAATTTTCCTGCCGATAGGTGGCTAAGAAATCTTTCAGCCGTCCCAACGCTTTTTCCAAATCGTCTGTTCTGGGCAGAAAAACGACGCGGAAATGATCCGGTTTTTCCCAGTTGAAGCCCGTTCCGTTGACCAACAAAATCCGCTTGTCCATCAATAAATCTAAAACGAATTTCTGATCATCAAGAATATTGAATTTTGCCGTGTCAATTTTCGGAAACATGTAAAGAGAGCCTTTGGCTTTCACACAGGAAATTCCCGGGATATCGTTTAACAGTTGGTGGCACAGCGTGCGTTGTTCGTACAACCGGCCCCCCGGTTTGACTAAGTCGTTGATGCTTTGATAGCCGCCCAAAGCCGTTTGAATCGCATACTGCCCCGGCACATTGGAGCATAAGCGCATATTGGCCAATAAATCCAAGCCGTCAATGTAGTCCTCCGCCATTTTTTTATTGCCGCTCAAAATCATCCAGGCGGCGCGGAAACCGCAGGAACGGTAGTTTTTGGAAATGCCGTTATAGGTGATGCAGAATGTGTCCGTGATCAAAGAAGCCAGAGAAGTATGCGTCACGCCGTCATAAAGAATTTTATCGTAAATTTCATCGCAGAAAACGGCTATTTTATGCTTTTCGGCCAAAGCCGCGATTTTTTCCAACAGCTCTTTCGGATAGACGGCGCCGGTCGGGTTGTTCGGATTGATAATCACGATGCCTTTTGTTTTCGATGTAATCTTGCTTTCGATGTCTTTTAAGTCGGGATACCAGTCAGATTCTTCGTCGCAGATGTAATGGACGGGCTTTCCGCCGGCCAGACAAATCGCCGCCGTCCACAACGGATAATCCGGTGCCGGAACCAGAATTTCATCACCTGTGTTCAGAAAAGCTTCCATACTGAGCAGAATCAGATCCGACACGCCGTTGCCCAGATAAATGTCGTTGATTTGAACGCCTTCGATATGTTTTTGCTGGCAATAGTGCATCACGGCTTTGCGGGCGGGAAAGATGCCTTTGGAATCGGAATATCCGTCGGCGAAAGGAATGTTTAAAATCACGTCTTTAATGATTTCTTCGGGCGCATTCAAATCAAAAGCCGCCGGATTGCCGATATTGAGCTTTAAGATTTTATAACCGGCTTCCTCCAGTTGGTTGGCGGCTTTCAAGACCGGGCCGCGAATTTCGTAATGAACGCCATCCAAACGGGAAGATTTTTGAAATTCTCTCATTGTTAAAGCTCCTTTGTTAACGGAATATCAGCATATAACTAAAGCAGTTCGGGGGAAAGCTCTTTATCTTCCGAGCATAAAATTTTAACGGCGCAGCGCAGCCCGTCAACGGCGGCGGACATAATGCCGCCGGCATATCCCGCGCCTTCGCCGCAGGGATAAAGCCCGGCGACGGAAACGCTTTGAAGCGTTGCGGAATCGCGCAGCATGCGCACGGGCGATGACGTTCTGGTTTCCGCTGCGGTCAATAAAGCGTCGTGCGCTGAAAACAGGCGAATTTTCCGGTCAAGCTTTTTAAAGCCTTCCTTATAAGACTCAATGACAAAATCGGGCAGAACGGCGCGCATATCCGCCATTTGAACGCCCGGTCGATAGGAGGGGACAACCTCGCCGAATTTGACGGTTTCCTTGTCGTGCAGGAAATCAATCACCCGCTGAACGGGGGCGCGAAACAATCCGCCGCCGGCTTTGAAAGCGTTTTCCTCGATTTTGCGTTGAAATTCGACGCCTGCCAGAGGGTGATCCGAACCGAAGTCTTCCGGCTTGACATCAACCAGCAGCGCGCTGTTGGCATTATCTTTGTCACGGGCGTATTCGCTCATACCGTTCGTGACCAATCTTCCGGCTTCGGAAGCCGCCGCAACGACGACTCCCCCAGGACACATGCAAAACGTGTAAAGTCCGCGGCCGTTGCTTAAATGAACGGCCAGTTTATAGTCGGCCTGTCCGAGGACGGCACGGGGCTTAACCATACCGTATTGGCTTTTGTTGATGAATTTTTGCGGGTGTTCAATACGCGTGCCGATCGCAAACGGCTTTTGAATCATCTGCACACTTTTTTCATACAACATTTCAAACGTGTCGCGCGCGCTGTGGCCGATGCCTAAAATAACGCTGTTTGTCGGTATTTCTTCAAAAGAACCGTCCGGATTTTTAACTTGAACGGCAATCAAACGACCGTCTTTAACAATCAAATCCGTCAGCTGTGTTTCAAATCGGTATTCCCCGCCCAGAGCCATGATTTTACGACGGATATTGCCAACCATATAGGACAGTTTATCCGTACCGATATGAGGCTTTGCCAGATACATGATTTCCGCAGGCGCGCCTGCGGAAATAAATTCTTCCAGCACTTTGCGGGTGAAAGCGTCCTTTTTGATGCCGGTCGTCAGCTTGCCGTCCGAAAAAGTTCCCGCGCCGCCTTCGCCGAACTGCACGTTTGAATTTTCATTCAACTCGCCGATTTTCCAGAAACGGTTCACATCTTTACGTCGTTTGGATACGGTTTTTCCCCGTTCGATCAAAATCGGATTTGCGCCTGCTTCGGCCAGCAAAAGTCCGGCCATCATTCCGGCAGGCCCTGTCCCAACGATAACGGGGCGCAAAGAATTTTTAGGATTCCAAACCGGTTCGGGGAAGCGTTCTTCGTCAGTCAGTCGGCAAATATCCCGATAGGGGCAGGTTTTAATCGCTTCTTCTTCGTCGCTGTCCAACGCCAGATCGAAAGAGTACAGGACGCACAGGTTTTCTTTTTTGCGCGCGTCAACGGATTTTTTGGCAATACGAAAGAAAACGATATTGTCAAAACCCGTCAGCTCGGCAACATAAGCCTGCAAATCGTCCGGTACGGCTTTCGGTCTGAATTTGACGTTGGAAACGCGGATCATATTTTATTTATGATCTTCCAAATCGGAAGTGCAGTGCGGGCACTTCGTCGCTTTGACGGAGATTTCGGAGTCGCAGTACGGGCACTTTTTTGTCGTTGGTTCCGCGGCGGCTTCTGCAGCGGCATCGTCCGCTTCTTTACGATCCAGTTTTTCCTGCAAAGTGTTCATGATTTTAATCAGAATGAACACGGCGAAAGCGACGATGACAAAGCTGATGATCGCGTTGATGAAAAAACCGATGTTCAATGTGACGGCGCCGGCTGCTTTGGCCGCGTCAATCGAAGCGTACGGAGCGGCGGGCGAGCCGTCTTTTAAAACGAAAAACAGGTTGGCAAAATCGATCTTGCCCATCAAAAGGCCCAAAGGCGGCATTAAAATGTCTTTGACCAAAGAATCGACGATTTTCGTAAACGCGGCGCCGATGATGATACCGACGGCCATGTCCATGACGTTGCCGCGCATAGCGAATTTTTTAAATTCGGAAAAAATGTTTTTAATCATAGTGTTATCCTTACATCAAATTAAACAGGTCTTTATAGGTAAAGGCGACGCCGATTGTAAAGTTTGATCCGGAAACGTGAGCTTCGCGCGAACGGGCATAACGGTAAGACATATAGGGGCCGAACGTCAAAGTTGCGTTCAGTTGAACGTCCATGCGTGCCGTTGCGTTCAAGTCATAAATCAGATCCGTTCCGATATAGTGGCTGTAGGACAGATAACGACGGAAATAACCGTCTGTCGAATATTGGACGCCGTCTCGGGGAGAATCTTCCAAACGCCATCCGAATTCGGCAGCGGATTTGCTGACATGCGGATCATAAGTCATATCGTATTCGCCGACGGCTGCGATATATAAACTTTTGATCACATTGCCGTCAAACAGCTTTAAGCCGGCTTTGCCGCGCAGGACTTTTGTTCTGGGAGCATTATCGTTTGCCGTAAATTCGGTTTGATATTCGGCGGTAGCCATCGGGCCGAACTTTACGCCGTTAAATTCGTACAGCTTGTGTGCATAATCCGAAGAAAGCAAAATTTTATCGGCGTTTTCATTTGTTTCGGTCGGCTGATTGATGGGTTTGACTTTGGTCTTGCCGTATTCGGCGTAAATGCCGTTGTTCCACTGCATGTTTTCCCGATTATATTCCAGCATAAAGTCGAAAACGCCTTTAACAACAGTCTGACTGTCTGAACTTAATGCGGTTACGGGCGAGTTCTGGTATTCTCTGGAATGCGTAATGGTTGTTGAAGACAATTCCAGTCCGACGCGCCGGAAATTCGCCTTTAAAGTGGGAGCGGAAGCGGCCGTTTCCTGCGCCTGCGCCTGAAAACAAATCAACAGCGCGCTGAGAGAAAGAAAAGATTTTTTCAAAGACATTATTTTTTCCCAACAGTTAAAAAATATGATCAATAGTTTTACTCCGACTGTTCCGATAGTTCAAGACGGTTGAAAAAGAAATTGAATTTCATTATATTGCAAATGTCTTCTGACGCCGAAGGAGTCCTGAGGCAAAAGAAAGGAAATTGAAATGGAAACAAAAGTCGCTCTGATCGGCATTGTCGTTGAAAATCCCGCTTCCGTAATGAAATTGAACACGCTGCTGCATGAGTACAGCGCGTATATTATCGGGCGTATGGGGCTGCCTTATCATAAAAAGGAAATCAGTATCATCAGCGTCGCTTTGGATGCGCCGCAGGATACGATCAACGCGCTGTCGGGAAAACTCGGCAAGCTGGAAGGCGTTTCAACAAAAACGATCTATTCGAAATAACAACTGACGGGAAAGAGAACTTCTGACTCAAAAGGAGAATGATTATGTATGATCCCAAGTCTTTAAAGGCTGAAGAATTTATCTCTCATGACGAAATCATGGAAACGATTGCATACGCGCAGGCGAATAAATCCAACGCGGAACTGATCGATAAAATCATTGAAAAAGCCAAGCTCTGGAAAGGGCTTGATCACCGTGAAGCGTCCGTTTTGCTCGCATGCGACCTTTCGGACAGAAACGAACAAATTTTTAAATTGGCCGAACAGCTGAAAAAAGACTTTTACGGCAACCGCATCGTGTTGTTCGCGCCGCTGTATC
>JAFVEJ010000223.1 GCA_017476085.1 Alphaproteobacteria bacterium | reverse complement strand
TTGATTCCGCAGAAATATCCCGCAGCGCGCCCGGCCCCTTCCACGCGCCACAAAGAACGCCCTACAAGGCATACGGTTCTCCCGTTTTTTTCAGCCGCTTCCGCAATGCTTTCAATCCGGCCGACATTAGAGGCAAAACATGTCACGATCAACCTTTTGCCCTTGTATTTTGCGAATACTTCCGTCAAAGCTTCCCTTACATCCGTTTCCGAAGGAATGTCTTCTTCAACAAAGACATTGGTCGAATCTCCGATCCGCGCCATTATTTTTTCGTTTTTCAAAGCCTTTATCGCTTTTAAATCGACGGGATTCCCGATAACGGGAGCCTCGTCAAAACGCCAGTCGCCGGTATGAAACAACGTGCCGTACGGCGTTTTAATCAGCAAAGAACAGGCTTCCGGTATCGAATGAGTCATCGGAAAAGGTTCTATTTCAAAGGGAGACAATTCCAACAAATCGCCCGGCTCAAACACATTAACATCCGCCCGTCCCAACAATCCCGCCTCATCCAGTCTGGTTTCCAGCATTTCCGCAGCAAAAGCCGACACATAAACGGGGCAGCGCAGCAATGGCCAGAAAGAAGCGACGGCGCCGATATGATCTTCATGAGCGTGCGTGATAATCATCCCTTTTAATTTCGGCGCAATCTTTTCGGCAAAAGAAGGATCCGGCATCAGCATATCAATTCCGGGAAAGTGATCGCCCGCAAACCCGATGCCGCAGTCAACGGCAATCCACGCATCGTCACAAGCGTAAAGATAAAAGTTCATTCCGATCTCGCCAACGCCGCCCAAAGGAACAAAAAACAAGCCATGTTCCGGTACGTCAATATAGTCAGCTTTTACTTCTTCAACCATTTTCATTCCTTCCCGCCGAGCCGAAAAAAACGTCTCCGGCCGTAACTTTGATTATTTCTCCGCCTTTATTTAACAGAAGATACCCGTCATTATCAAGCCCGTCGAAAGTTCCTTCCTCCCGTTTATCCGGCAAATTCACCACAATCTTTTTTCCAATTCCGTAAGCTTTCCGCTTCCAGGCATTCAAAACGGCAGACTTTCCGTCTTCGTCGTTCAATCGTTTCTGCCAGAAATCAAATTGCCTCAACAGTTCTTCCAGAACCATTTCCCTCGTTACTCTAAAGCCGCATTTTGCCAATGAAGTTACCGGATACAGCATTTGTTCTTCCGGACAATCAATGATATTGACCCCTATTCCGACAATCAGCCGCCCGACGCCGTCCGTTTCCAATAAAATGCCCGACACTTTCCTGCCGTCAACAAGCAAATCGTTAGGCCATTTGCATTTTACTTCTATTCCGGAACAAACTTTTTCAATCGCGCAGGCCAAAGCCGCCGCAGATAAAAAGCTGTATATTTCCGCCTGACGCAAACCGCCCAAATCCAAACAGATGGAAACATACAGATTGCCTTTCGGACTGATCCATCGTCGCCCCATACGCCCGCGTCCTCCCGTTTGGGTTTCCGCGCATACGGCGACTTTGTCCGATCCCGAAGGCAGCGCTTTGACATCTTCATTCGTACTGACGGTTTCGTTTTTAGCAATCAAACGCCATCCGTCCGGCAAAGTTATTTTCATTTTTTTATCCCAAACTTAATTTCGCCAGTTGAAAAATTCCGTCCAACGGCCCCTTAAACGCAAAAAAGAATACCGACAAAAAAGCCGATAAAAGAATAACCGCTTTCATAGGAGCCGGCGCAAAAGACAATTCTTCTTTGGCCGAAGTCGTATACATCTGGCGAATCAATCTGAAGTAAACATACATAATCAACAATCCGCCTAACATCAAGACAACCGCAAACAACGGCTGACCGGCAAGAGTAATCTCATTAAACAAACGGAATCGCACCTGAAATCCGGCAAACGGAGGAGCGCCGGAAAGTCCTAAAAAAATCAAAGAAAACAAAGCGCCGCGAACAGGTTTGGCCTGCCCTTGCCCAGCCAAAACCCGAATTTTTTCAATTAATTCGTCCCCGACGCGCAAAGATAAAACAACAGCCAGCATTCCCGCCATTAAAAATAAATCAGCCGTTAAAGACATCAGCAGCAAAGGAACGTTTTCCGCCACCAATACGAATAAAGCGAAACCGTTCAAAACAATCGCCGTGTAAGCCGTCAATCGTTTGATGTTTGTCTGCACAATAGCTCCGAAACTGCCGATTACTATAGACAGAAGACTGATCGCGATCAAAACGGGACGCCAATAAAAAGTCAAACCGGCAAACGGCCCCAATACCACCCGGGCAAATGCCGCTGTCACGCTTAATCGGACAATCATCGCAAACAAAGCCGTCACGGGAGAAGGAGCGCCCTCATACACATCCGCCACCCAGGAATGAAACGGCACGGCGCCGATTTTCAGCAACAGCCCGGCCGTAATAAATGACACGCCCCAAAGAAGCGCCGGCATAATCTCATTTTTATCCGCCGCGGCGATCTTGGAAAAATCCAAAGTTCCCAGACATGCATAAATCACCGAAACGCCGAACAGATATAATCCCGAACTTAAAAAAGCCATTACCGCATATTTTGCCCCCGCTTCGGTTGATCGTTCTCCCATCCGTTTATAGGCCGTCAAAAACAACAACGGGAAGCTCATCATTTCCAATCCCAAAAATTGCATTAAAAATGTGCCTCCGGAAACCGTCAGCATCATTCCCGTTACGGAAAATCCGACCAGCGGAGCAAATTCAAAACGGGAGTACTTTTTATATCTCAGCCAATCCGTTCCGAACAAAAGACAGACGAACGTCCCCAACAAAATCAATTTCTTCAGCCAAACCGCGAATTTATCCAAAACAAAGGATGCGTTTTCCACAAACAATCCCTTTTCCGGGACTTTCATCAGGCACAAGGCTGAAAAAGCCAACAAAAAACCGATATAAACACATTTATCCGCAACGGCTTTGGCTTTTCCGGGAGTCGCATAAATCGCAGCAAGCAACGACAGGACAGTCATTATTAACATAAATGCTTCGGGTAAAACCGGCGTCAGATCCTCTATCATTTTTTGCATCGTTTTTTTCCTTTCAGCCGATTACCGCTTTTTGAACCAGCGTAAAAACAAAATCGGGAACAAACGACAAAACAAAGAAAATCCCTCCGAAGATGACAACCGTTGTTTTTTCCCGCCAACTCATATCCGTCGGAGCAAGACTTCTTTCCGGAGGTTCTCCGAACAACAGACGAGTAAACAACCTGAAAAAAGACGCATATAACAAAACAACGGACAGCAATAAAAAAAACGCCGCCGTTCCCGATTTTGCAAAAATCGAATTAAAAATCAATACTTGTCCCGTAAACGGCATCAGAGGCGGCACGGCTAAAATTGCCAAACATGCCAAAAAGAATGTCGCGCCCAAATACGGAAAAAGCATCATCAATCCTGTCGGATTTCTAATTCCTGCAGCCCGAAACCGTTCATATAAAGAACCTCCCGACATAAGATAGGCCGTGATCGCAATCCCTTGCGCCACACATAAGAACAAAGTTCCTTTCAAAGCATTCGGCGTCAAACAAAACAATCCCGCCGCCAGGAATCCGACCTGAGCCAAATGAGCAAATCCCGCGATTTTTTTGATCTCTGTTTGTTTTAACGTAATCAAAGCGCCGTAAACCGCCGAAAAGACTGCCCATGCCAATAATACGGAGGAAAATTTATTCAATGGAGTACTCATTAAAGGAAAAGCCAGCCGCAAAAAGGCATAAAAGACCAATTTTGAAAATATTCCGCATAATAAAATGCCTGTCGGAACAGGCGCTTCGGATTGAGCGTCACTCAACCAGGCATGAAACGGAAAAAGAGGCGCTTTAAAAGCAAAAGCGATAATTAAGCATAAAAACAGAATGATTTGTTCACCGTCGCTTAAATGCACCTGAGCAATTTGAGCAAATTCTCCCGTTTGCGTTTTTTGGTTTAAAACAAACAAAACCGGCATCAGGAAAACTGCCCCTAAAAGATCTGAAAAAAAGAACTTGTACGCCGTAAAAATCCTTTTTTCGACCCCCCAAACGGCAATCATCAAAAACAACGGAACCGCAGCGGCTTCCCAAAAAACAAAAAAGCGAAAAAGCGTTGACGAACAAACGGCCATCAGCATAAAGCTTTCCGCCGTCAGCAGTAAAAAACAAAACTCGCGCATACAAAACGAAATATGACGGCGCACGATACAAACCGCGGGTATTGTCAAAAAAGAAATCAGCAAAACAAAAATCATACTTAACGCATCTATACCGATTTGTCGGCCCGACTGCATCAGATAAGTATCCGACATATCAGCCGGCCATAAAAAAGAAGACAGCGTCAGGAAAAAAACGCAATTTGTAATCAGAAACGCCACATGACGACTGTTCTTAAAAACAACCTGTTCGTCTCCGCGGACAAACAGCACGAACAACGCTCCAAGCAGCGGCAAAAAAACAACAACAGACGGCAAAGAAAACGTTACCATTGACTTATCTCCCCGCCAGCAAAGGAATTAATGAAAAAATTAAAACAAACAGTCCGATCAGCGACCAAACAAAAAAGTCAGAAGTCTTGCCCGAATGCGCCTGCTGCAGTTTCTCCGCCGTTTGTTTCAAC
>JAFVEJ010000222.1 GCA_017476085.1 Alphaproteobacteria bacterium | reverse complement strand
GATGTGAAGATTTTTCCAAAAAAAGCAAGCAGTTCCATATCCGTCCTCCGGTTTTCCGAAAAGCTGTCAAATGTTCTTTTTCTTTTTGTTTTCCCGTGCCGCCATAAACAAATTGACCCCGAACAGAATGGAACCCGCAACGGCGATGGTTTCGGCAAAAATCCCGATCATAAAATATAACAGGAAGTTCCCTTGCGCCGACCGTATCCGTTCATAATGATAAACGTCCTGATCTTTTTCCAGAAAGGCGCCGATTTTAGCGGCTTCGTCCCGCGCGTCGTCGCGAAACGAAAAATCGTAGGGCATTTCGAAACCGCCGTCGGCGGAAACGAAGGCGATTTTGTAATAATAATCTTTATAACCGGACTTCCGGCGGCGATAACGTTCCCTGATTTCTATATTTTTGACGTCGGAAATATCGTAAGTTCCGGCGGGCCTTAATTCTTTGTCAGCCAATGTCGAATGATAATATTCGCATTTTTGCGTTTCGCGCCGGCAGTCGAAAATAAAATCCTGATCTTTAAAGAAAAAGAAGATGCCGAAAACAAGAACGACGGAGATGAGCAACGCCTTGAAATGCCAGCTTTGTTTTTCGTTCAGGCGCAGCCCTTTCTTTTTAAACAGGATAAACAGCGTGATGAAAATAATCCATGAAACAATCAACGGAACGGCCAATATTGTTAAAACGAAGGAAGGCATAAGATTGCTCCTTATTTTTTAGCCCGCGGATGGGCGCTTGCATAAACATCCATCATGCGGTCGGCGTCAATGCCGGTATATTTTTGTGTTGTGGATAATGATGAATGCCCTAATAATTCTTGTATCGTGCGCAAGTCGCTGCCGCCGGAAAGCAAGTGCGTGGCGAAGCTGTGGCGCAAAGCATGCGGCGTCGCCGTTTCGGGCAGTCCGAGCATATCCCGTATCCGGCGCATTTGACGCTGCATCACTCCGGGATTGACGCGTTCGCCTCTGGCGCCGATGAACAGGGGGGAGGCGGCCGGCGCGCCGTCGGGTCGTTCTTTCAGGTATTCCTCAATCGCCGTACGGACGAAAGGCAATACGGGAACGGCGCGTTCCTTTTTTCCTTTGCCGTAAATCGTCATCATATCGGATCTGGGGCGGTCTTTTACGTCAAGGGACAGCGCTTCGCCGATACGCAGACCGCATCCGTACAACAGGACGACAAACGCCATATCCCGTTTTTTCAGCCATAAATCTTCCTGCAGTTCTGCAGCTGTTTTAATGACGTTGAATGCTTGCTCCCGTGTCAACGGTTTCGGTAAAGTTTTCGGCGCGGCAGGAGAATGAATCACGCTGATGGCCGGATTGGACAACAAAGCGTTGCGCTCCAGAAATTTAAAGAAGTTGCGCAAAGTGGACATATTGCGCGCCAAAGACGACCGGCCGATGCCTTCCTGCGTTCTGGCGGCCAGATAAGCGCGGAAATCCGTTACCTCCATTTTTTGCAACACGGCGAAGGAGGGCGTTTTGCCGACATATTCTTGTATGAAATCAAGAAAAGCGGCTAAGTCGCGTCCGTAGGCCGCCGCCGTATGTCCCGAACACCGACGTTCGAATTTCAACCAACGCTGCCATTCTTCGATCGCCGTCATCAG
>JAFVEJ010000221.1 GCA_017476085.1 Alphaproteobacteria bacterium | reverse complement strand
CGTCGATCCCGATCTGGTCGATTCGATGCCGCCGGGACTGTGCGCGGCGGGCGGTATTGACGCTTTGGTGCACGCGATCGAGGCGTATGTGTCGATTATGGCGACGAACTTCACCAATTCGATGGCGTTGGAAGCGGCGAAGAAAGTCTTCAAATATCTGCCGCGTTCCTATCACGAAGGCAGAAACGACCCGATCGCCCGCGAAAAAATGCACTACGCGGCGACATTGGCCGGTATGGCTTTTGCGAACGCATTCCTCGGACTGTGCCATTCGATGGCGCACAAGCTGGGGGCGGCGTTCAACATTCCGCACGGAGTTGCAAACGCTCTGCTGATTTGTCAGGTAATCCGGTACAATTCGTCCGACGCGCCCGTCAAGCAGGCGGCTTTCGCCCAGTATGAATATCCGAACGCCAAGGAACGCTACGGCCAGATTGCTAACCAGTTGAAACTGGGCGGTAAAAATGACGATGAAAAAGTCGATCTGCTGATCGAAGCGATTCAGAATTTAAAGAAGGAAATTAATATTCCGTTGTCCATTAAGGACTATGGTGTGTCGGAACAGGATTTCTACGCCAAACTGGACGAGTTGGTTGAAATGGCTTTCGACGATCAATGCACGGGCGCGAATCCGCGTTATCCTTTGATGAAAGAAATTAAAGAACTGTATATCAAGGCGTATGAGGGGACTGTTTGATCTTTTTACGCGGTTTTGATACCTGAAAAACGGGTTCCGATTTTTCGGAACCCGTTTTTTTTGACAGACAAATGAAAAATCAAAAAATAATGTAAAATATGGACAAAATCAAAGAGGCAAGCCCTTTTTAGCGTTTTTTTGACTTTTTGTTTTTCACGTCAAGTTATTGAAAATAAATAATTTTGCTTGTAGTAAAAGATTTTTTGTTTTTGTCGAAAAAACAGAAAAAATCTCTTGCGCAGTTAATATGATTTAGTTACTATAATCTTAACGGAGTATGCTGCTCTGATCGTTTTAATAAGGATTTTGATAATGGCATTGAAGTGGTCCGATATCGACAGCTTGGCACAGGAATTGGAAAAACTGTATCCTGAAACGGATTTGTCCGTTTTGGAATACGATGAACTGCGTAAACTGGTTGCCGGCGTTAATGGTTTTGATGATAAAACCGTTCCGGATGAAGAGGATATGGAAGCTGTTATTAATGCTTGGATCAATATCCAGTTTCCCGAGGAACCTGAACGCGTTAAATCGGGCGACATAGACTGAAGAAGGGTATAGTAATGGCTAAAGATTATACAGCTTGGAAATCCGCCGGCGGCAACAACGCGGATCATATCGGCGGAAACGGGTATGAGTTTTCCTATGTTGATGAAACTACCGGTGAAAGAAAAACGCTTCAGGTGGATTATGGTTCTTTATTCAGCAATAAAGAAGAAACGGGGTATGATTGTTTCATACCGACAATGCCCGATTGCGATGATATCCTGATTACACATGGTCATGCAGATCATATCGGCGGCATTTCGCATTTGATGAATTTGAAGCGCGAGGAGTTCGCGGCAAAACGGGCAAAGGGCGAAAATTTGACAATTCATTGCACGCCGTTTGCGGAAAAAATGATCAAAAAGGATTTGCAAGGGGTCGGTATTCCCAAAGAGGAATTTCCGGCCTTTGATATTATTGAGCCCGGGAAGCCGTTTGAAGTCAACGGTTTTAAAGTGGAGCCGTTTGCCATTTCACATTCTATTCCCGATGCCGTCGGTTTTGTGATTGAAAGTCCGGACGGTACCCGAATGATGACGACGGGTGATTTTAAAACGGCCAAAGTTCCTCTGGGGAAAGGTTGGGAAGACGACAAAATCGCGGAAATCGCATCGAAAGGCGTTGATTATCTGTTTATCGATTCGACATCTTCAATGCAGCCGGGTGAAACGATCGGCGAAGCCGAAGTCAAAGACGGCTTGAAGGAAATTCTGAAACAGTCTCAGGACGGTCCGATTGTTTCCGGCGTGATTTCCTCTTCCTGCCACCGGCTGCACACAATCGCTTTGGCATTGGCGGAAGAAGCTTTGGAACGTGAACAAAAGTTTAAGGAAGAAAGCGGCTTTGATACAATTCCTCAAGCGCGGACAATGATTCTGGATGGGGCTTCTTTGATCGCCGCCCGCCGTGCGATGAATGCCTGCGGTTACAATTTGGAAGAATTGATCAAAGAGGAAACCGGCGTTGATATTAAAATCGTCGCTTCCAATACAAAAACGGCTCATGAACTTCCTCCCGATCAGAGATTCTATGTTTGCACGGGTACGCAAGGGGAAGAAGCTTCTTTGTTGAAAATCGCCGGAGGCCGCAATAAAAACATTTCTTTGGATGAAATGCGCGCTTCGGGATGGGGTGCCGATCAGCCTATTTATGTTTATGATTTGCAGTCCTGCATTCCCGGCAGTGAAGAAAAGCATCAGGCTTTGGAAGAAAAATTCAAACAGGCCGGCTGCACGACGTATTTCCCCAGCCGTTATAAACCGAATGCATTTACCGTTCATGCTTCCGGTCATGCCAGCGCGGGCGATGTGGCCAAGATCTGCAAAATTGTTTCTGAAAATTCGGAACGTCCGACGATGGTTGTTCCCATTCACGGTGATCCGGGACAACGCCGCAATGTGATGAAAATCGCGCAGGATAACGGTTTAAATGCATGTATTATCCCGAATATGGCGGAAATGAAGTCATTCAAAAAATATACGACGTGGGATGAAGGCGGTAAAACCGAAGAATGGATAGGCGTTAATGATCTTAACAACGATTTCCGTCGTCCGTATTTCAGATACGACAAAATTGAAATGAATGTCGAAACAAAAGAGCGGACTCAGAAAGGTTCCTATAAGTATAAAAAAGCTGTCAGAAAGCCGAAGGAAGAGACGAATAATGTTGCCGCTGTGGAAATCGCCAAAAGAAAACGCAGCAGATAACAGAGCTTTTACGAAAAAAGCCGGAGATTTTCTCCGGCTTTTTTATAACCCTAAACTATGCGTCTGGGGGTGCGAAGGCTTGTTCTTCGAGGAATTTTCCGATTCGGGTTTTCGGTATAACGGATTTTACAGGGCATATATTTCAATCTCAAAAACGAAGACCGCATCGTTTTATGCAAATAAAAAGAAACCGCGGGGAGGGTTAGGCAATCTTTCCGCGGTTTCTTGACATCGTAGAATATACGACGTTCAGGTTATATTAGGCATAGATCGGCTAACGGCAGGAACTGCCTTGTCCCGTACCGCTGCAGTCTGCGCACAGGCCGCTGGAACATTGAGAACTGCTTGTGCAAGACTGACCGAACTGACTGATATATGTATAATTAGAACATACTTTATAGGACACGCCACAAACGTCAGTTTTTGTGATGTATGTACAACTGCCGCTTGAACTGCTGCTGGAACTCGAACTTGAGCTTGAAGAGCCGCTGTTAGAACCGCTGTTCGAACCTGAGTCGATACTGGTTGAAGAGCATGTGCCGCTGCTGTTCAGCTTATAACCGGAGTTGCAGCTTGCGCAATATCCGTTGCTGCAATCCGCGCAGTTTGACGGGCAGATTTGAGCTACGCACGCGCTGACGACAGGATTCCATATCTGCGAGCTGCTGCAAGAGGCTTGACAGGTGCACCCGTCTGAAGTCGCGGTCGGCGTATATCCCGATACGCAGGTTACGCCCGAGCACATGCTGACGCAGGAATTGCCGGACCGACGATAGCCGCTGTTGCAGGTGAAGGAACAAATCGTTCCCGTGGATGTACAACTGACACTCGCAACATTCGAGCCGATAATATTTGTGCATGACGAACAGGATGTGTTTCCCGTGCCGGAGTTGTATGTTCCGCTGCCGCAAGTCAGGCATCCCGAATTGCCCGTTCCGGTATTATATGTTCCCGCCGCACAAGGCGTGCAGGCGGAAGCGCCCGCTGTGGAAAAACTTCCTGCCGGACAAGCCGAACAAGACGTATTGCTGCCGGAGCTGGCATTATACGTTCCTGCCGTGCATTTTACGCAGCTGCAGTCGTTACTGTCGCGATAATAGCCCGCCGAACAAGAAATCGAACAGCTGGTTG
>JAFVEJ010000220.1 GCA_017476085.1 Alphaproteobacteria bacterium | reverse complement strand
ACTTTGTCTCAAGACACGGAAGAGTAGGTCGCTGCCGGATCTAACAATACTAACGATAAGCTCAAATGAGCGGCGTTCCTGTTCTCTTTTTTACCTATCAAGCCCCCCAGCATTAAATTGCGGGGGGCTTGCTCGTTGTATACAAAAAATGATTTAAGTGTTAATATTTTTTTACTTTGTATATTTTTCAAAGATTTCGTCGATATCATTTTTAATTTTTTGTGGTTGAGATATAGCTTGAAATTTTACTATTTTTCCACCTGTTCCAGTAAAAATAATATCTCCATAACCAAAAATAAGACCAAAAAGACTTTTCTTAATATTAACAGATTCTATCTTTTCTAACCTAAGTTCATTGGTATCGTGAATAAAAATACCTTTTTTTAGGACAGCTCTTTTATTTGTTACAACCATTTCAACTGAATTGTATCTTAAAAAATTCCATAATGCATACCACCCGAAAAAGATAATCCAAAAAATGATATATGGGGTATCAGAAGTATCATCTGATACCATGCCACCAATTAACATAAGTAGTGCCAATAAAACGGCTAAACAAGATAAAGGAATATAACACCATGGATTGTTTTTTCGGTTACGAGAATATGTTCATCTTTGGATAAATTTTTTTCAATGTAGTTTGACATTGTGTGCCTCCAAGAAATTTTAGCAAATATAGCATGAGTATGTAAAAAGTGAAGAGAAAAAATTAAGTTAGATTCTCTATATGGAACTTCTTTAAAAAGAGATTTCTTTTAATGTAGTCTAAATGATAAATATAGTTTATAAACGTTATTATAATTGTTTTATATTTAAGTTCTTCCAATAAATTGTTGATAATAAAATTTTGTCTAATATATATATCTTGTAAAGATATTTGATGATTGTTGGCTGAAATTTGATATATTTTAGGTGTTTTGATATGTAATTGATAAGAGAAAAAATAAAATATTTAGATTATTTCTAGAGGGTATATTGATATTCGTTTAAAATAGGTGTTAAATATAAAGTATTTAAAAAAAAACTAGGAGGCTTTAGATTATGTATCTACGGAAGGTATTGAATAATAAAACAAGTAATTATAGTGTAATGCTAGGAGATGAGGTAAAAAGATTTTTTTACCCCTCAATATCTCAATGGGCTAATGACTATCTGAATGAGTTTTTCATAGCAGGCTCTTCTGCGAAAGGAGTTGCTATCAAAGGAAAATCGGATGTTGATCTTTTTGTTTCAATTAAGAGTTCTTGTACTGTTTCGCTTAAAGATATTTATATTTCATTGTTTAATAAATTGAATGAGTTAGGGAAAGAACAAGATTTTTCTGTACATCAGCAAAATGTATCTATAGGGATTAAAGGGCTGAAATATGAAAATAGACAAATAGATATAGATATTGTACCTGCTAAGCAACAAGAAATTAATTCTAATTTTCATAGCCTTTATAAATCAAAACAGAATACTTGGACACAAACGAATGTAAAAGGACACATTAAGCACATTCAAGATTCTGGTCGGCAAAATTTCATAAAATTAATTAAAATATGGAGAGATTGTCATCAACTTGATTTTCCATCAATGAATATTGAATTATCAGTCTTAAAAGCATTATATGGATGCAATCATGATATGGATCTTGAGAAAGGGTTCGTTAAAATTATGGATTATTTTATTGGTAGTTTTTCCATAGATAATTTAATAGATCCATTTAATTCTGCGAATGTCATTTCTAACGATATGACACAATATGAAAAACAAAAGGTCATTAAACAAGCTCAAAAATTTTTTGATGCAAAAGATTGGAAAGAGGTAATATGGTAATGGCTTTGTCGGAGCTGTTTAATACATTACAACAGCAGATGTATTGGAAAATGAAGCAAAAGTGTACACATCCTCTGGCAAAAGGTGATATTACAGAAGAAGCTTGGCGTGTTTTCTTTAATGAATATCTTCCAAAAAGATATTCATGTGATAAGGCTTTTATAGTTGATTGTGATAGTAATGTAAGCGATCAGATAGATATTGTAATATATGATGAATATTTTTCCCCATTCATTTTTAATCAGGGTGGGGTTAAATATGTACCAGTTGAAAGTGTTTATGCTGTTTTTGAAGTTAAACAAAGACTCTCTCTGAAGAATTTTGAATACGCACAACAAAAAGCGCAATCAGTCCGTCAATTAAGAAGAACAACTGCTCCTGTTTATTGTAATGGAAGCTTGGTGCCTGGTCGTGAACCCCCTCATATTATAGCTGGTTTGCTTACGACAAATAAAGCGTGGGAAAATAATTTAATCCAAAAAAAAGGTGTGTATAGTGCCGTGGATTTTCTTGATTTAGGGTGTTGTGTAAATGGAAAAAGCTGGGTATGGCATGAAAATAAATATATTTTATCATTAGATGAAAAAGATTCTTTATTGACCTTTTTTATGGCGTTCATCGATCAGTTACGGCTGTTAGGTACGGTTCCTGCAATGGATATTTCTAAGTATTTTAAAGGATTTTAATGATTATAATAAATTGTGATGGAAATTCGAGGAAGGTAAATTTGACCTCCGCGCGTTTACCGACAAGATGAAACGCGAAGCCTACGAACGGCAAAACGGTATCTGCAAAAAATGCGGACAGCACTTTGAGTTTGAGCAAATGGCGGGCGATCATATCGTCCCGTGGTCGAAAGGCGGTAAAACAACGGCGGATAATTGCCAAATGCTCTGCCGGAAATGCAACGGCATAAAGTCAGACAAGTAACTGTAAGTAGTTTTATTGATGCTTAAATTACTTGAGAGTTAATTAAACAGGTCTTTTTTTCGGGCAAAAACATCTTCGGACTTTTTCGTATATTCGGTGTGAAAACATATAAAAAAAACGGAGCCTAAGCTCCGTTTTCCATTGTGTTGTTTCGCTTTTATCAATTTCTGCGATCTCCAAAGAAGCGCAGCAGCGTGATAAACAAATTGATAAAGTCCAAATACAGCTGCAAAGCGCCGAAAATGGCTTTGCTGGTCATCATGTTTTCAGAATCGCGTTCACTGTAAACTTCGCGGATTTTCCAAGTATCCCAAGCCGTTAAGCCAACAAAAACAATAACGCTGCATACGGAAATCGCAAAGTACATTGCCGGGCTTTTTAAAAAGATGTTGACGATCATAGCAATAATAATGCCGATCAATCCCATCGTCATAAAAGAACCCATTTTGGTTAAATCGCGTTTCGTTGTATAGCCGTACAGACTCATTGCGGCAAACATTCCCGAAGTAATCAGGAAAACGCGTAAAATGCTTAATCCTGTGTAAGCCCAGAAAATCGTTGTTAAAGAAATGCCCATTAATCCGGAGTAGATAATGAAAAGCGTAAACGCTTTAGCGGCATTGCCCGAAGTAACGGCAGAACTCATCATAAATACCAAAAACAGCGGAGCGATGATCGCTATCCAGCCCAGCAGATTCGGTTCGCCCGTTTCCGGCATAAAGAACATTGCGCCCAGCGCCGAATTTGCCAATAAATAACTGACACCGGCAGTAATCAGCAGACCGATCGTCATATAGTTGTAAACTTTCAGCATATACTGACGCAGTCCCTCATCCATTTCCACTGCGGAAGAAGAGCGGGAAATAATGAAATCTCTGTTCGAATCAAAAGACATTTTAAAGCCTCCACATAAAAAACTTAAATTTTCTTATACCATAAAATAAGTCAAAAAAACAGATAAACAACGGATGAGGCAAAAGATTTTATTAACTTTTTTATGATCAGATAAAGCTATGTATAAAGTCTTGTTCGTATGCACGGGAAATATATGCCGTTCTCCAACGGCCGAGGGCGTATTCAGACAAAAAGTCGGACACGCGGGACTGGGGGACGTTATTTCCGTGGATTCAGCGGGAATCGAAAGCTGGCACGTCGGCGAACCGCCGGATGCCAGAACGGTTGATACGGCTTTGGAAAACGGAGTGGACATCGCGTCTCTTCGCGCAAGGAAAGTGGTTCGGGACGATTTTAAGGATTTCGATCTGATAATCGCTCTGGATTCAACGCATTTAAGGGCACTGGAAGAAATGCGTCCGGAGAGGTCTCCGGATCATGACAGAGCGGTACTCGATTTGATGATGCGTTTTGCGCCGCAGTACGGGACGGAAGATGTCCCCGATCCGTTTTACGGAGGAAAAGAAGGCTTTCAAAATGTGTTCGATATGATAGAATCAGCATGTGAAGGTCTTTTGAATTTTATACGGGAGCAAGGGTATGCAGGTTGAAAATAATCCGTTATCCGCCCAAGTCACGCGCATTGTGGAATCTTCTACGGGAAAGCTGGTCGTTTCCGCGGCGACTTTGGCCGGCGGTTTCGCCGATGCCAAGCACGTCGTTTTGTCGGACGGGTCGCAAGTTGTTGTAAAGCTGTTTAAAGATACGAACAGCGATCTGGCGATTGAAGGCGCGACAATGGATTATCTGAAACGGCACACACAGCTGCCGATGCCGGAAGTGTTTTATTCGGGCGCGGATGCTTTAGTGCATGAATATATTGTCGCTGACGGGACTTTAAGCGTTGACAGCGAACCGGAAGCGGCAGAACATTTGGCCAAATTGCATTCAATAACTTCCGATTCTTTCGGATTTGAATTTGATACTTTGCGTGCCGGCGTGCGTCAGCCAAACCCCAAAACTCAAAAGTGGGTGCCGTTTTTTATTCAGCATCGATTGCTTTATATGGCGATTTTGGCTTTGGAAAGCGGTCGTTTGCCCGCGGAAATGATGATAAGAATCGAAAAATTCGCTGAAAAAGCCGATGCTTATTTGGATGAACCGGAAAAACCGGGTTTGCTGCACGGCGACATTACGTCCAGTACGGTTCTTTGCCATCATGGAAAAATCAAAGCCTTTGTCGATCCGGCGATTTACTTCGGCGATCCCGAATTTGAATTTGTTTTTGGCGGCGAACGTTCTTCTTTGAGCAAAGCGTTCTTCGATCGTTATAGTGTGCTCAGGCCTTTCAGACCGGGATTTTTTGAATATCGGCAAAGCATTTACAATCTGTATCCTTTGTTGTTGAATGTCAAATTGTTCGGGGCGGAATGTCTGCCGCGTATTGATGCTGTTTTGACCCGTTTCGGATTTTAAAAAATGAAATCGGCCGATGTTAAAGAATTTTTTTCCCGCTTGAAAAAAGCGGATCCTGATCCGAAATGCGAACTGGATTTTCAATCGCCGTATACTTTATTGGTGGCGATTGTTTTGTCCGCGCAAACAACGGATAAAAACGTTAATAAAGCTACGCCCGCATTGTTTAAAGTCGCTTCTGCACCGGAACAGATGGTTGCCTTGGGTGAGGAAAAGCTGAAAGAATATATTCGATCGATCGGTTTGTTTAACAGCAAAGCGAAAAATATTATTGCTCTGTCTAAAGATTTGATTGAAAAATACAATGGTGAAATTCCTCAAAACGTTGACGAACTGCAAAAGTTGGCAGGCGTTGGACGCAAGACGGCGAACGTTTTTTTAAATACAATGTACGGAGCGCCGACATTCGGTGTGGATACGCATGTTTTACGTTTGGGAAATCGGATCGGATTGGCAAAAGGGAAAACGCCGCTGGAAGTTGAAAAAGCTTTGGCAAAGGCTGTGACAGGCGTTATCCCCGATGAGGATTTGAAAAACGTTTCGCATTGGTTGGTTTTGCACGGACGTTATATCTGCACGGCCAAAAAACCGGCCTGCGATAAATGTCCTGTGACGGATTTGTGCCCTAAAATCGGCGTAAAGTAGGATTGTTTAAAGTTTAACAAAAACCCTCCTGTCGGAGGGTTTTTTGCGGTTTAATGTTCTTTTATTAAATTTTGAACAACAGAGCTGTCTATGAAGCGTTTGTGGCGAATGGCTGCAACCTGCTGTAATTTTTGGTTAAAAGATTCTTTTTCTTCATTCTTTTCAGGTGTTGTTTGTTGTGCCGGATTTTCATTTCCTACTTGTCTTTTGTAAATCCGCATAAAAACTCTTCTGAGGTCCGGAGGAAGCGATGAGGATACGGTATCGACGCCGGCAACGCGTGCAATTTCAACCAAGGACATTAAGCGGGAAAAACCGCGCTTTCTTTTGTGAACTATTGTATGAAAAACGTTTCGTTTATCACCGTTATCATTGAATTTGCCGCCATCAGACATGCGAACCTGAAGCGTTTTACCACCGTTGCCGTCATCAATAACGTCTACAGAATAAATTTTAGCTTTTCTTAAAGGAACAAACGCCTGACGGTTTTTTAACCGTTCCCAAGCTCTTTTCAAACGCATAACATCTCTGTTTTTTGCGTTATTTTCCTTTTTTTGTTTTTTTGAAACCGTGTTATTTTCCATTGTCTTTCTCTTTAGGAAAAACGCCCGATTTTTTTTATCGGGCGTTTTGGGTATCATTTTAATCCTTGCCTCGACTACTTTGCAGAGATTTCATAATGTCGGCTCGAAGTTTCAAATCTTCTTTTTCAGCCTTAGTCCTTCCGGACACTTCCTGTCCTTTGACGGCATTAAACGCATTTCCCAAGGTTTGCATCTTCTTTGCAAAACTGGCGTTTTCAGGCTTTTTCAGATCTTCAGCCAAAGCTTTGGCTTGTTCAGGATACTGTTCACAGAATTTCAGAACAATCGTGCCAAATTTTTGAGACAGCTTGTTCTTCTTGTCATCGCTGAGACCTTGATAACCCGCTTCTACCTGAGCCGCGTCATAGTCCTTTCCCTCTTGCCCTTCTTGTTTCTTCAGGCCGGCCTCTTTAGCAACTTCTTTCTGGAAGTTTTCCATTTGCTGTACGGCTGTTTTCTGCGTGGTCTGAGGTTCAACAGTTTGTTCCTGAGATTGTTCTTTGGGTTTATCGGGAACAGCTTTTCCTTCCGCATCATATACGGTGGTCTTATGAGTACCATCCGGATTATATACTGTTTCTACGCGTCCGGTCAATTTGTCGCCGTCATAGTCATAAACAACTTCTTTAGCCGGATTAATGCCGTCTTCAGCATAAGTCTTTTCGGACAATGGCTTCCCGCTTTCGTCCCAGGTTTTATCCTCAAGAGCCTTTCCGTTTTTATCAAAGGTCGAATCGGAAACGACATTTCCGTTTTTGAACGTTTCAAGATGGGTTATGCCTGTTTCTTTATCAACGCGTTCTACCGTAACGTCATTCAGGATTTCCTGTTCTTCGGCCGCGGGTTCTCTTTCCGTGGTTGTTTCCTGAGTCAGTCCTTCTTTTAACTTTTTATAGTCTTTTTTCTCGAACTTTTCGAATTTTTCAGCGTCGTTTTCCAGTCCCAATTTCGAATAATTGCCATCCAATTCTTCGGCACGCTGGAAATCTTTTTCATATGTTTCCTTCTTCTTTTCAGCCGCTTTTTGGAGTTCCTCTAATTGTTCTTTAGTAAAGCCCAGCTGACCAGCGTTTTCAACCGCAATGCCTTGAGCAAGCATTTCTATATAAGTCAATCTTTTGAATTCGGGGGATGCGCTCGGATCAATTTTTGCGGAAGTGATGCCTTTTTCCTTGCCCAGGCGAACCATTGTCATCACATCCGATTCCTTCAGATCTTCGCTATGATCCAGACAAACTTTATTGGAAGAATTCAGCAATTTTGCGCCGCTTTCCAAATCCATGCCGACAATAGGCGGATCTTTGCGTATCGTGTGTATGGTGCCCGGACGACATTGAGAAAGCGGAAATTCAGGATCCTTTTCGGTATGATCAAAATCCAAAAGCTTGTTTTTCCAAGCTGTTCTCCACAGTTCCTCTTCTAATTCGGTCAGGTTGCCGTCTTTTACTTCACCCAGATGTTCGCCGAAGGTAAATCCGTCTTCTTTTCCCGGTTTATCATTATCGGGATCGTCGGGACCATCAGGGCCATTAGAACCAGCAGCAGCTGCACCGCTATTAGGATCGTTGGGATCTCTGGGGCCGTTAGGACCATTAGGACCATCAGGAGGGGGAGGACCGCCAGCACCACCAGCTTCTCTTTCGTTAGCAGCAACCCGTACCTGAGCTTGTTCAATAAACGCTCCGTTTTCATCAACAGGCCCTTCGGTCACAAGCTCATTCTGACCGTTATATTCACGAGCACACTTGTTTCCGTTGTCATCAATATAAAATTCTTTTTTTCCAAGATATACACTATCTTGACCTTTGCCTTTGAAATAATTTTCATGAGAGAGGGTCTTGTCTTCTTTATTATTCCAACGAACGACTGTGACGCCGTCCTCACGTTCAATCTCTTCGCTTTTTTCATATTGACTTTCCGCGATTTTTCTTTCTGCCATAGTCGGTTCCTCCATAGTTAAATTTCCATTATACTACCACACTTTTTTCTGAAAAGATATGACAAAATTTTGAAAAAAAAGAGGCCGTTTTAATCGATTTTCTCATTGGTTTGTGAAAAAGTGGACAAAAAAGCCGCGTTTACGGGAAACACGGCTTTTGCTGTTTAGTTGAAAAATTTATTTTTCCAAAACTTTAACGCCTGGCAGGATTTTGCCTTCCATCCATTCAAGGAAAGCGCCGCCCGCGGCGGACAGGTAGGATAATTTTTCGGCAACGCCCGCTTTCTTCAGTGCGGAAACCGTGTCACCGCCGCCGCCGATGGATTTCAGACCTTTTGCTGTCAGATCGGCAACCGCTTCGGCGATTGCGAACGTCGCTTTGTTGAACGGCTTGATTTCGAACGCGCCGACAGGGCCATTCCAAATCACTGTTTTGCATTCAGCCAGTTTTTTGTTGATTTCTTCAACGGATTTCGGTCCGATATCCAAAATCATCATGTCGGCCGGAACGGCGTTTACGTCAACCGTCTTGTTCTCGGCGTTTTCGGCAAATTCCTTCGCGACGACAACGTCAACCGGCAGAATGATTTCGCATTTTGCGGCTTCGGCTTTTTTCATGATTTCACGAGCGGTGTCAGCCATTTCTTTTTCGCACAAGGAATTGCCGACATCAACGCCCTGAGCGAACAGGAACGTATTCGCCATACCGCCGCCGATGACCAGCTTGTCGACTTTGGCAACCAGATTGCCCAGCAAATCCAACTTTGTGGACACTTTCGCGCCGCCGACGATCGCGGCGACCGGACGGACGGGATTGCCCAAGGCAGCATCCAAAGCTTCCAATTCCGCCTGCATCAGCAGACCGGCGGCATTCGGTTTCAATTTGGCCATGCCTTCCGTGGAAGCGTGGGCGCGGTGCGCGCAGGAGAACGCGTCATTGACATAGATATCAATGTCTTTTGCCAATTTAGCGGCGAAATCGGCGTCGTTCTTTTCTTCTTCGGCGTAGAAGCGCAGGTTTTCCAGCATGATAACATCGCCGTTTTTCATGGCTTTTATCGCGGCTTCGACTTTTGCACCGATGCAGTCGTCAACGAAAACGACTTTCTGACCCAGCGCTTTTTCGACATCCGCGACAATCTGTCCCAAAGACATTTCTGGAACGACCTGACCTTTCGGACGGCCGAAGTGGGAAGCGATGACGACTTTCGCGCCTTTATCCGTCAAGGCCTTTACGGTCGGGACAAAGCGGTCAATGCGGGTGGTGTCGGTGACTTTGCCGTCTTTGAAGGGGACGTTCAAATCCGCGCGGACGAAAACGACTTTGCCGGCCGCGTCCAAATCTTTGATTGTGTTGAAATTAGACATTTGTATTTTTCCTTTGTTTGTACATAAAAGAAGCGGCTCCCTCCTTTGAGGGAGGAAGCCGCTTTCCTGTTGAAATTCTTAGAGGAACTTCGCCATAGCGACAGCCGTGTCGGACATACGGTTGGAGAAGCCCCATTCGTTGTCGTACCAGCTCATGATGCGCAGGAAGTTGCCGTCGATGACTTTCGTCTGGTCGGCGTGGAAAATCGAGCTGTAGCTGGTGTGCGTGAAGTCGATGGAAACCAGCGGCAGATCGTTGTAGCCCAGAATGCCTTTCAGGCGGGCGGATTCGGAAGCGGCCTTGATCGCGGCGTTGACTTCTTCTTCCGTCGTGTTCTTTTCCAGAACGACTTTCAGGTCAACGACGGAAACGTCCGGAGTCGGAACGCGAATCGCGGAACCCTGCAGCTTACCGGCCAATTCCGGCAGAACCAGGCCGACGGCTTTCGCGGCGCCGGTCGTTGTCGGGATCATAGACATAGCGGCGGCACGAGCGCGGTACAAATCTTTGTGCAGCGTGTCAACCGTGCGCTGATCGCCCGTGTAGGAGTGAATCGTCGTCATGTAACCGCGGACGATGCCGAAGTTTTCATGAATGACTTTGGCAACCGGAGACAGGCAGTTCGTCGTGCAGGAAGCGTTGGAAACGATCTTGTGTTCGGCGGTCAGTTTGTCGTCGTTGACGCCGTAAACAACCGTCAGATCGGCGCCTTTGGACGGAGCGGAGACCAGAACGCGCTTAGCGCCGGCATCCAGATGGACTTTCGCTTTGTCCGCATCGGTGAAACGGCCCGTGCATTCGTACACGATGTCGATGTCCAATTCTTTCCAGGGCAGCTTGGTCGGGTCGGCTTCAGCCAAAACTTTAACGGTTTTGCCGTTGACCGTGATCGAATCGTCGGTCGCGGAAACTTCACCGGGGAAGCGGCCGTGAACGGAATCGAACTGCAACAAATGAGCGTTAGCTTTCGGGGAACCCAAATCGTTAATCGCAACGACTTCAACATCCGTACGGCCGGATTCTGCCAAAGCACGATAAGCCAAACGGCCGATACGGCCGAAACCATTGATCGCAACGCGAACTGCCATGTATTTTCTCCTTAAAATATAAGTTTTTAAAAGGACGCCTCTTAATAGCTTCAAAGCGTCCGAGTGAACTTTTAAAGCATTGTTAATTTGCCACAAATTTAAAAAAAAGCAAGTCTTTCATTCGGATAAAATGTTATTTGCCGATTTTTTTGCAAACCGGAGAGATGAAGCGTGCTTTTTTATGGAAAAAATGCTATAAAAATAAACTCCTGTTTATCAACTGAAGGATATTTTTCATGAAAATAAAACGCGTTTTACAAACTTTCGGATTGTGTTTGCTCGGCGGATGCGCCTTGACTCACTATGAAAGTTTGGACCAAAAGCCGGAAACCGATATTTCCGTTTCATCAAACGTGCCGGCTGAAATCTGGATTAACGGCCAAAAAATTCAAAACGCCGCTAAAGAACATATTTTAAAACAAACCGGTATGGATATCATCACTTTAAAAGCCGGCGGGTATCATGAAGCGCGCGTGATTGTTTATCGCAGTCAGCCGGAAAAAAGAAATGTGACTTCGCATCAAAGTTCTGTTGTCTGGACAACGCAGGAAAGCGGGGATATCACATCCAATCTGTCTGATTTGGGCGCAGACGCTGCGACGACCAGCCCGACTTCAACGGTAAAGCTTGTTTACAATTTGGGAAAATTCGTAGTTGATCTGGTCGCGTTGCCGTTCAGTTTTACAACCGAATTTAATCCGTTCGGTTATTATTTTGCCTATGATAAAAATCAGTTTTATGTCGAGATGATGCCTCTTAACGCTTCAAAGACAAAAATTTTTGACGCTTTTAAAATGCAGGTGAAAAAGTTTGTTTTGAAGAATTATGCCGGTTTGGCTAAAGGCGAACAGGAATATATTGCGGCTTTGGCGCGGTTTTCCGGTTTGACACAAGACGACATCAATACGATTTTGGCTTCGACGCCAACGCCTGCCGAAGCGGCGGATGCTGTCGCAAAACGGTTGACCGCGGCGCACGTCGAATAATCAATACAGCGGAAAAGTGGCGTTTAAAGCGTCAATTTCTTCAATCCGCAAAAGGATGAACTGTGAAGCAAAACAGTCTTTCAGATCTTTTTTTGACAGGGCTTTGACCAAAACGCCGACATTGTCTTTCGCCAACAGCCACGCCAGAACGATTTGGCGTGGCGTTGTTTTATGGTTTTCCGCTATTTTGCACACAACGCTGTTTTGATAAGCGACAGCGCAGACATCCTGCGGCGCATAGGCGATTAAAGGAATTTTCTTTTTTCGACAGAACGGCAGCAGGTCTTTTTCCATTTGGCGATGGCACGGGTTGAAAAAAGCTTGATTCATAGCGGTTTCTTGCGCGTTTTCAAAAGAAAGCCATTCTTTGAAATCTTGCAGATCGAAGTGAGAAACGCCGAAATCCAAAATTTTCCCGTCTTCTTTTAGATCGGTAAAAGCCTCCAATACTTCTTCCGGCCGGCTGCGATATGTTCCCCAGTGCAGCAGATACATGTCCAAATAGTCCGTTTTCAGCCGTTCCAGACTTTTATCGCAAGCTTCGATGATTTCATCATAACCGGAAAGGACGGGGGAAACTTTTGATGTTAAAAACACTTCGTCCCGACAATCGGAAACCGCTTCGCCCAATACTTCTTCCGCGCCGCCGTGAACATACATTTACGCCGTGTCAAACGCCCGAAAGCCGAGATCCAACGCGTTGCGGATCAAGTCGGTTTCTTTGAAATAGGCGCCGGCATCTTCGCCCAGATACCACATGCCTATTTCCAAAGCCGGAATGACGCGGCCGGAAGGTAAAGCGATTGTTTTTGTTTTTTGCAATTTTTCCATAATATCAATATAAACGTTTCGCCATAAAGAACAATATCCGCTTTAGGAGAGGGTAAACATCACAAATCGGAAAATGATATGAAAAATATAAAGATTGTGTCATACACAAAAAAACCGCGAAGATTTCTTCGCGGTTTTCTTTTAACACATTATAGAATGTTACGATATCTTATTATCTGACTGCGCATTGAAAACATGCTTGGCTGGGAGATGCATTGGATGGGCAGCATCCTCTTCCCTCAATACGAATCAAGCCGGCAGGGCAGAAAATCGGAGTGCTGGACGTTCCGTCACAAGCATCTCCCGGTTCTTCTAGCTGTCCGAAAGGCTTTCGGCTACACCCACCATCGCTGTTCAGCGTATATCCGGGGTTGCAGCTTGCGCAATAGCCGCCGGAGCACATATCCGCGCAATTTGACGGGCATACTGCGGGTACACATTTTTTCAAAGTGGGATGCCATACCTGCCAATCTGTGCAAAGACTGTCACACCCGCCGATGCCGTTCATCGTATATCCGGGTTTGCAGCTTGCGCAATAGCCGCCGGAGCACATATCCGCGCAATTTACCGGACATACTGCGGGTACACATTTTTTCAAAGTGGGATGATATACCTGCATCGGACCGCATGTGGTCGGCGTTGTTGTCGCCTGACAGCAACAACCGGTCGAAGTGGCCGTCGGCGTATAACCGGACACGCAGCTGACCCCCTGACACATCGGAACGCAGCATGCTCTGTCGGAAGAAACGACTTTTCTATAACCGGACACACAGCTCATATTCGCGTAGCTGACAGCCTTTTTGACACATTGATCATATCTGGAACCGTTGCTGCCCTGACCGCCGTCGGCAAGCTCATATCCTGTAGCGCAACACAAAGCGTTGGTGCCTGTGGTGTTGTAATATCTGGTGTAACCGCGGTTACACGCTGTACAACTCATACCGGATTGAGACGTTCCGGCATAGGTCGGAGTACAGGATTCGCATCCGTCGGGACATTTGATACAGCCGCCGAATGTTCCGCCTTTACCAAAGCTGTAACCGTTGTTGCAGACGGCATTTATACCGTCGCAACTTGCGTTGGACGGACATGAAACACAGGAACCGTCCCGTAAGAAATAACCGCTTTTGCATCTGCTGCAGGATGAACCGTTGCAGGACGTGCAATTTGCGGGGCAGAAAGTCGGTCCGCCGAAGCCGCTGTTGGCCGGTTGAAACTGGTGGCCGGACGCGGTTCCCGAACTGGTGCCGCGGCCCAATTTAACGGCTCTCGCCTCGGCTTCGCCCTGTCCCAACAAACACAAAAGCCCAGCTAAAATGAATAGATATTTTTTCATGATTAGGGCTCCATTCATTTCTTAGTTGGCAATACAACAGCATTGGTCGCCGGATAAGGTTGTTCCCGCCGGGCAGTCGCCGCTGACTTTCTTTGTCGAGCCGGATCCCGAACCGCCGCTTTGAACAACAGAGGGGGGATTCGTTATGACTTGATGATTACCTAGGTCGCCCGGAGTTATGATACTGCCTAGAGGTGTGCTGGTCGGACACCAACATCCGCCGCTGCTCGTACAGACATAACCGCCGGCCTGACAAGCCGATTGAGTTGAAGCCCCGCCGCAGGTGGAAGCGCATGAATTGCCGATGATCGTGCCGCCGCCACCGCCGCCTTCATATAACTGTAGTTGGTTTTGAAGATGCTGATGCTCCTCCAAAAAAGCATGTGCCGTTCCGGCAAAGGCAAGAACAGACAGCATTGTTGCGATTAAACATAAACTTTTTTTCATAATATTACCCTCCTTTTAAAAGATACTATAATACTATTTAAGCACACTAAAAAAATAAAAACAAGTAATTTATCAAAGAACAAATAGTATATACTGTTAAATTACACATTAGATATAAATATATGAAGGGATATGAACAGGATTTTTTTATGTTTTATTCTTTTTTACGAATCGGAAATGAAAGAAAATATTCTTAATTCAACTGAAAATCATTTTGTAAAATAAAAAGAATTTTTTTTGGCCGTTTTGAAAGTTGCGAGCGGCATTTAGGATAAAAACGGCAAAAGTTTTTAAAGGGATAAAAAATATTGAACATAAATTTGATTGTTAACGATGCAAACAATCAAAGGCACCGATTACGGCATCCGAAGCAGGCTCCTTCCGTTCAAGCTTGAAGTTTTTCAAATTCAACGGAGAAGTGCGTTCCGTGTTCTTCGTGATCCGCTTTAGGACGGGACAAATATCACAAATCGGAAAATGATGCGGAAAATATAACGGCCGCTTGATACATAAGACGAAACACAAAAAAACCGCGAAGATGACTTCGCGGTTTTCTTTTAACACATCAAAAATGTGAGGTATTGAGGAAGGAAACTACCTCAGATTCAGGCGACCACTATTAGTCTCCCAATCCAAGTCTCCTCCAAAAAGATTATCACTCACAGCCTCTTGTTGGACGGTAGCGACATGGCACTGATAGCATGCATAGTTAGGCTTCGATGCATAATCGGACGGACAGCATCCTCTGCCTTCGACACGAATCAATCCGTTATCGCAGAAGCGCGGAGTGCTGGACGTTCCGTCACAAGCGTCGCTGCCAGTTGAAGGTTTGACAAGCTTTAGGTCACACCCGCCATCGCTGTTCAACGTATAGCCGGTTTTGCAGCTTGTGCAATATCCGCCGGTGCACATATCCGCGCAATTTATCGGACATGTAGCCGAAACACACTTGCCGAGAGTGGGATGCCATACCTGCAAAGCTGTGCAAAGACTGTCACACGTGCCATTGCTGTTCAACTTATATCCGGCTTTGCAGCTTGCGCAATAGCCTTGGGTGCACATATCCGCGCAATTTGACGGGCATACGGCGGCCACACATTTTTTCAAAGTAGGATGATATACTTGTGCGGTGCCGCATGCAGTCGGATCTTTTACGCAGCTGTTTCCGCTCAGTTTATAGCCGGTAATGCACTTCGTGCAGGTATTGCCGCTTTGTGTCGCGCAGTTCGCGATCGGTGTCGTATTTGCCTGACAGCAGCAACCGGTCGA
This sequence comes from Alphaproteobacteria bacterium, assembly GCA_017476085.1. Next base: position 10,829 of record JAFVEJ010000220.1, on the reverse strand, counting down.
AGTGGCCGTCGGTGTGTAACCGGACACGCAGCTGACTCCCTGACACATCGGAACGCAGCATGCTCTGTCGGAAGAAACAACTTTTCTATAACCGGACACGCAGCTCATGCCGGAGAAGCTGATTGCGGAACACGTTGTGCCTGATTTGACGTATCCGTAGTAGCAGGACACGTTTGTACAGGTATTGCCAACTGCCTGGCAAGCCGTGCATGTACCATTCGCAACGGTAATGTCGGAACATTCCGTACAGGTTGTTCCCGTTGCCGAACGATGGAATCCGGTGTTGCAGGTAATCGTCTCTGTGCCGGAACATGTTGCGTTCGCCGGACATGGGGTGCATCCCCCGTTTTTCAGATAATAACCGCTTTTGCATTTGCTGCAGGATGAACCGTTGCAGGACGCGCAATTCGCGGGACAGAAAGTCGGGCCGGGCCCGGAACAGTTGCTGCCTGTGCAAGGCTCCGGACCGGGGCGGATACCACCAATACTGGTGCCGCGGCCCAATTTAACGGCTCTCGCCTCGGCTTCACCCTGTCCCAACAAACACAACAGCCCCGCTAAAATGAAGAGATATTTTTTCATGATTAGGGCTCCCTTCATTTCTTAGTTGGCGACACAGCAGCATTTATCGCTGGATAAAGACGTTCCCTCCGGGCAGTTGCCGCTGACTTTCTTCGTCGTGCCGGAACCCGAACCGCCGTCCACAATGGAGCCGATGTCTGCTGCTGCGATGTCACCATCGAAACGATCGAGACGATCGAGACGATCGACTAATACAGTATCACTAAGATCGCGATCGATTAAGGTGCCGGAACCAAGGGGCGTACCGGTCGGACACCAACATCCGCCGCTGCTTCTACAGACATAGCCGCCGGCCTGACAAGCCGATTGAGTTGAAGCCCCGCCGCAGGTGGAAGCGCAAGAATTGCCGACAATCGTTCCGCCACCGGTACCGCCTTCATAAGCGACAACATCATCAATTAAGTATTGTTGTTGCTCAAAGTTTCTAATAGTATTCAGCTCTGAGCTCATCACATCCGCTTGCAGGGCGTTTGCCGTGCCGGAAAAGGCAAAGACAGACAGCATTACTGCGGTTAAACATAAGGTTTTTTTCATGGTATAACCCTCCTTTAAAAAAGATTGCCTAATATCTATTAAATCACCAAAAGGAAAATCTTACAAAAGAAATGTGGCACAGTTGTATATATGTAACATTAATGTAATAAATCGTCACTTTATTGATGATTTTTTTTGTCGCGATTTGAAAACGAATCGGAAAAATGTGCCGACTGTTTTGAATTTTTAGAGATGTGAATAAAAAAATCGCCGGATAATCTTTCCGATTTGATCTGTATGTGAGCGCCTGTTTTCGATTTGCAAAAAAAATCCCCGTTGAAAAAAGAATCAACGGGGGTTTCTGATATTTAAGACAACTCTGTTTAACGGAGTTCTTATACTCTTTGCTTCTTCGCGCTGATCACGGCATCCAAAGCAGACTTCTTCTGTTCAAGTTTGAAGTTTTTCAAATTTAACGGAGAAGTGCGTTCCGTCTTTTTCAGTTGATCCGCATATTTTTTCATAGAAGTAAACGTGCGGAGGTCTTTTTTCTCCAACGCGGCCGCGGTCTGCGGATTTCCGGTAAACGTTTCTACCAGATACTTGTGCGTTTCGGCAACATCCTGGAACAGAGAAGCGATAACATTTTTATCCGCCGTTCCGAAGTTCATTTGGTATTGTCCCAAAGCCGCAGTCGGTTTTTGCTTCGCCTTTTGATCAATCAGCTGAGCCAAAACGGGATCCTGAGAAACCTTTGCCCAGGCTTCCTTGTCGGAACGGATGGCAAAAGCCGCGATCTGCGTTTCCTTTTCGGCCAACAAAGCTTTCTTGAAATCTTTGTGTTCGGCACGCAGGGAATTGATTTGTTGTTCCGGCGTCATGTTTTCCGGCTCGCGTTTGTAAGACTTGAGCAAGGCATCGCTCAGCGCCGTTGCGACTTTCAATTCGTTTTTAATGAAATGAACGATCGCCTCATCCCCGGAAACCTCTGTCGAAGATTTGATTTCATCCAACTGTTTCTTAATGGATTTGTTCGCCGTCAAAATGGCTTCGACATTCGGCGCCTGGTCAATCACGGCGTCAACGACTTTCAGCTTGGAACCGGCGAACAGGTCTTTTTCACCCGCGTCATTCTTGCCGGCGGTGCGCAGCTCTTCCTTTTCTTGTCCCAAAATGGCATGCATTTCTTCACGGGAAGTCGTTTTTTCCAGCTTGTCCAACAAATCCTGCTGATACTGGGCAACGCTCAACCGTCCCAACATTTCCATTTTCTGGGAGTCAATCTGCTGCTGAATCAATTTTTTCTTCAGAGCGGGAGAAAATTTCTGCTCCGGCATCGGCAGTCCCAAACCGGCAGACAGCTGAGCGGCTTCCATATACGCATTCAATTCACGCTGCGTTTCGTATTCCTGTTCCAGCTTTTTGTTGCTGATCGGCATACGATCGCGGGATTCCTGAACGCGTTCCATCATCTGTTGATATTTCGGATGAGATCTGTCGCCTTTGGCCAAAGCAATCGACATTTCTGCCATTTGCTGACGTGTCAGACCGTAAGTTTCGGACATAATCTGCGCCTGCTTAATGACTTCCAAATCCGTCATTTTCTGCAAAGAACCGTCCGCTAAATGCTCCTTGGCCCATTTGACCGTCGCGTCAATAACGTCCGTTGTATGGTAAGCTAACGGCGATCCCAGTTTTTTGACCGTATCGGCAATCTGCTTGTCGGCCATCAAACGCTTGAAATCGTTTTCATAGTCGGGATCGTTCGGATTCTGCGCATGAGATTTTTCTTCGGCTTCGCGCAGCTTCTTCATAAATTCGGTGTCGTATTTCGTGTCTTCCAAACGACGGTCAACACATATACGCAAATACTCGATACGGCAATCGCCCCACAGTTCGGCGCATTTCGTCGTTCCGAAATCGCGAGCCAACTGTAAAACGGCGTGCGCGTCCGCAATGCATTCCGTACGGTGGCGGCACATCACGTTATCCAGTTCCGTTTCCGCAATTTTTTCAACGGAATTATAAGCGGAAGCGTAGTTGTGGTCGGTCGCATGACCTAATTCGTGGTATAAAACCAAGCGGCGGAATTCGTCACGGGAAATGCCTTCTTTCAAGCGGCGTTCCTCAGCCCCGACAACCATACCCAATACGTTGGCTTCCATAGCGTCGGGGTTGTCGCCGACGACCAAATTGACATTGCCCAAACCGGCCAGATTTTCCAGCGTCGGCGCAACGGCGGCGCGCATCGAAAACGGATTGCGGTCGGTGATGCCGGCTTCGGAAACGGATTTCAAAATATCTTCCTGCGTCAGGAAGGTCTGATTGTTTCCGGCAGCGGCTTTCTGCAACTTTTCTTCGACATGCATATACAGGGACTTGCCCAGACTGCGGTCGGCGGACTGATCCATCAGGTAACGTCCCTGAACGGCGTCCGGATCAATAATAAACAGCGTTACGCCGGGCATAACCGTGCGGAAACGTTTTTCCATATTTTCAAAAAATTTGTGAGCTTCCGTATCCAAAGCAGGCGATTCGGCCTGTTCCGCAGCGGATTTGACATACAGCTTGTCGGCTGTTTCGCTCATATTAATGAAGGTGGTTTCCCCCTTCGGCAGCAAATTAAAGAACGGGCGGTCCTGCAAGTGATCCGGGCGATCCAATCCGCTTTCAAAAACTGAAATTTTTCCGGCCTTCATAAAGGCGTCAAGCAACGGTGTTTTTACTTCTTCTTTAACTTCTTCAGCCATAACGATTCCTAACCTGTTTACAGCAAAAATTTAACTATATTTGCATACTGAAGCGGTCTTTGTAAAAAGTCAAGGAATTTTTAGACAAATGTGAAAAAATTTTTAGAAAGTATTTTTTAATAATTCCTTTGTTTCAGCCAAATATACGATTTTTTTGTTTAACGAAAAAGGATTTGTTTCCGGCGACAGCTTCTGTTTATGGCCGGAATGCCATCTTTGTCGTTTTCGGTGATTCGGCTAAATTTGTTTCAACGGGGGAAACGCTATGGACAATCAGGAAATATACGACGAAGAAATTTTGTTCAGAGGGTTCATAAAATGGCTGTTTTTGGCTGTTGTCTGCGGCATTGTCGTCGGTTGTGCCGTCGGATTGTTTTTAATCATTTTATATCGGGCGATTGATTGGGTCGATTCTTTGTCGGAATGGCGGTATGCTTTAATTCCTGCCGGATTGCTGGTAAGTTTGTTTTCGATTAAGTATTTGGCGCCTCAGGCCGCGGGCCATGGGACGGACAAAGTTATTTCGGCGATTCATTATAAGGAAGCCTTTATTCCTTTTTGCGTTGTGCCGATCAAAATTCTTTCAACGATTTTTACTTTGGCACCGGGCGCCGTCGTCGGTACGGAAGGGCCCAGCGTTCAAGTCGGAGCGGGCCTGATGTCGGAATTGTCCCGTTTGTTTAAATTGACGGTCAAAGAAAGAAAAAAACTTGTTGTCTGCGGCGTATCGGCGGCTTTGTCCGCTGTTTTCGGCGCGCCGGTCGCGGGGGCCGTTTTCGGGGTGGAAGTTTTGTTCGTCGGAGAAGTATTTTATCCGGCGTTGCTGCCGGCTTTGATCAGTGCCGTCGTTTCTTATATGGTTTGTCTTCAAATGCATGTTCCGTACACTCTATATAATATTGTCATTCCTTCCCTGACACCGGAGGTGCTGGAATGGTGTCTTTTGGCCGCGATTTTTTTCGGAGCGGTCTGCATTTGCCATATCAAGCTGACAGACGGCGTGATGTCTCTTTTTAAAAAGATATTTTTGCCGGATTGGGGAAAAAGTCTTATTGCTTCAGCTGTGATTCTGACGGTTGTTTTCTTCTTTGGCGACGCTCCGTTAGGAATGGGGGAAAAAGGCTTAAATTCCGTTTTGTCGGGAAAATCGGTTGTTTGGTATGCCTTTATTCTCAAATCTTTTTTATTGGGCGTGACGCTTTCCGGCGGCGGATCGGGCGGCGTACTGACGCCGACTTTTTATATCGGCGCTGCGGCGGGAGCTTTGTTTGCTCAGCTTTTCGGATTGGATATCGCTTTTTTCGGCGCATTGGGGTTTGTCGGATGCGTCGCCGGCGCGGTCAACACACCGATCGCGGCGGTTTTTCTGGCAACAGAGCTGTTCGGAGCTTCCGTCGCGCCGTTCGCCGGAGTGGTTTGCATCGTCAGTTATATGAGTTCCGGAGCGCATAGTTTGTATCCGACGCAAATTCTTGTTCGGCCGAAATCGGATGATTTTGTTTTAGCCGATCCGCACGACAAAAAAAGTTGGCGTATCAATCCGATTCCAAATTCGGAAAGCAAACAAAAATCTGGAGGATAAAACCAAAAAGCGCTACTCTGTTTCCGATAAAGCAAGAAACGGGGAGAAAAAATGGTTTGTTTTTTGCGGCGCACCATAGCCCGCCTGATTGATTATTTACTTTGGGGAATGCTGACAGTTTCCGTTTTGGGAGACAAAATCGGAAGCGTTGCAAATCCGTCCCTGATTTTTTATGCGGCGTTTTGGATATATCTTTTTATCGAAGCTTTGTTGATTTCTTGCTTTGCAACGACGGCGGGAAAAAGATTGACGGGAATTTATGTTTTTGGTCAAAACGGTGAAAAGCTGCCTTTTTTAAAGTCTTTTAAACGGGCTTTTTTGGTTTTTGGCGTCGGAATGGGATTATTCCTGCCGTATATTTCTTTGATTTTGCCCGCTTATGTTTTTTTTCGGGCGGTTAAAGGCAAATCAATCCCGTGGGATTCTGCTGTTCCCGATGATGTTCGGTTTGTAAAAACAACGCTGGCGGATAAAATTGTGCTGGCTTGTTTTTTGATTTTTCTGGCTTCGGGATATTTTATGACTGCCAGAATAGCTTTTTTATACAGAGAGCCGGACTTTGCTTCTTTGGAAAATAATATCTTAACGCCGTATTTTGAAGAAATCCGTCCGCAAATGGTGCGGGCTTTGTCCGAAGAATCCGTTTTGTCTCCTCAGGCCGCCGAACAGACGGCAGAAGCGTTGTCGGCTATTCAAAAACGGCTGCAATATCAACGAGAGGAAATCATTCTGTTAAAAGACGCTGTGCAAACGCAAGTTGACAAAATGCCTGAAGGCGGATGGAAAAAACTCCGGCAGGATCAGGCCGATCTGTTTTTTGAAAAGCTGGACAGGTTTTTATTTACGGAAAGCATGAGAGTCGGCTTGTTTGAAAATATTTTGGACTTTTTTAAATCTGAAGAGAAAAACAAATATCAGATTATCAACGGCCGCCCTGTTTTCGAAGAAGCTGAAATGGCTCGCCAGTATGATAATTATATGACACAGCTGCAGATTTTTTTAACTTCGGTTCCGGCGGCGGAAAATTAAGAAGGAATGTTCCGTTTCCGGTAATAACGGTCAAGAACGAATATTTTCAGCGCGGCACCGGCGACGGCAATAACCAGTCCCCAGCGCAGATTGATGCCGGCGGCCGTCAATCCGGCGCATATCAGCATAGCGGAAACGGCACCGATATCCCATCCGAATTCCGTATGATAGGTGAAATAAAGCGGATGGGACGTGCGTTTCGTGGCGTTGTAAACGGCCGTCATCAGCCCCGGTATCGAAAAACAATACGCGATGGCGGCGAAAAAGTCGCAGGCGATGACGACGGGAACCGTATAGGCGAAAAATCCGCGAACCGTCAGAACGACGATATGCAGTCCGTATCCGATAAAGCAGATCAGAGAACCGTTTCCTTTATCAATTAGTTTGCCGAACAACATACACCCCGTCGCCCTGAAAAACGCCGCCAAAGCGAGAATGAAACCGAAATTCCCGTAATTTTCGCTGAGAATCATAAAGACGATCAATGGCCATACCGTGCCGGCCTGAAAGAACAGGCCATCGCCGATGAAGACGATGAAGCCGAACGGATCGATATTCTTTTTTTCTTCCTTTGTCGGTTTTGCCGGAACCGGTAGGGACGGCGTTTTCATCAAAGGCAGAACGGACAGAAGCGTCAGAACGAACGGCAGCATAAACGCGTAAAGCGGATCAACGGCCAACAAAAGGCCGCCGAAAACGGGGCCGATAACGGCGACGACGGTGGCGATCGCTTCGCGGATGCCAACGCTGGAACCTCTGTCTTTCGTATCGCCGACAGAAGCAAAATAGTTGTGATACGGAACCCAATACAGCGAATCCGCCAATCCGGAAATCAGCATAAACGGCACCAAAGCCCAGCTCAATCCTTTGATCGGCAACATCGCGGGATAACGGCAGGCGAAAGCGATCGTCCCGATCATCAAAGTGAAATGAGTCCCCTTTTTCAGGCAAAGCCACAAGGACAACGGTCTGGTCAGCGGGCGAGCCAACAGCATACCGGCGTAAACAATAAAGGCCAGCGGTAAAGACAACCCCTGTTTATACAGATAAGCCAATGTGAACATTGAACACATTTCCCAGCCCATTGCGCGCATGCCGTAATGAGCATTCAGGAAATTCAAGTCCTTATTTGAAAAAAATGACATTTTTTTACTTTCTTTAAAAAGACAACGTTTTCAGCGCCGCTTTAAATTCGTCGGCCAAATCGGGGCGATCAAGCGCAAATTCGATATTGGCCATTAAAAATCCGATCTTGTTCCCGCAGTCGAAGCGCTTTCCTTCAAAACGCATTCCATGAAAGGGCACTCTGTCCAATGTATCCGCCATTGCGTCCGTCAGCTGAATCTCGCCTTTTGCGCCGGCTTTCTGTTTGTTCAGTTCCGTGAAAATTTCCGGTGACAAAATATAACGCCCCATAATGGCGTATCGCGAAGGGGCTTTTTCGGGAGCCGGTTTTTCGACCATGCCATTAACCCGTACCAGTTTGCCGTCATCGGAAGCAATGCTTAAAATGCCGTAACGGGAAGTCTGATTTTGAGGAACCTCTTCAATCGCAACCAAATTGCCGGCCGTTTTCGGATATTCTTGAATCATTTGCTTTAAACAAGGCGTTTTGCAGTGGAATAAATCGTCCGGCAGCAGAACGGCGAACGGTTCGTCCCCGACCAGATCGCGCGCGCACCAGACGGCATGTCCCAAACCTTTAGGTTCGCTTTGGCGGGTATAAGATATTTTGCCCGAATCAAACGTGCAGTCTTTTAAAAAGTTCAGAAGATCCGTGTTGCCGTTCTTTTTAAGCAACGTTTCCAGATTAACATTCGAATCGAAATGATCTTCGATCGCCGTTTTGCCATGTCCCGTAACAAAAATAAAATGTTCGATTCCCGCGGCGGCGGCTTCTTCGACCGCGTATTGAATCAAAGGCTTGTCCACAACCGGCAGCATTTCTTTTGGCATAGCTTTAGTCGCCGGTAAAAATCTGGTTCCCAATCCGCCGACGGGAAAGACTGCTTTGCGAATACGAACGGTCATTAGTAACTCCTTATAAGAAGTGAAGAGAGATTTTTTTTGTTTTACCCTATTCTTTCAGATAAAGAAAATATAAAAATAAATTGACAACAGCCTTAGAGATTGCCAATTTAAGCGTGGTTGAAAAAAAACCGGATAAAAATATTGTCCCTTAAAGGGAAAAATGCAAAAAGTTAAAATCAAAGAACTGAAAAAAATCAGGAGTTGATATCGTGAATTTTGTTTTCCTTTCTCCGCATTTTCCGACACATTATGTGAACTTTGCGGATCGCCTGAAAAAAATGGGCGTCAATGTTTTGGGAATCGCCGATTCCCCGTATGATTCTTTAACGCCGCAGCTTAAAGAATCCCTGACCGAATATTATCGTGTTGATAATATGGAAAATTATGATGAAGTGATGCGTGCCGTCGCTTATTTTATTCACAAATACGGCCGAATCGACAGACTTGAATCTTTTAATGAATACTGGCTGGAAACGGATGCCCGTTTACGCACGGACTTTAATATCGAAGGAACAAAGTATCCTGAAGTTCTTGAAAGCAAACGCAAGTATTTGATGAAAAACCACTTTGAAAAAGCGGGCGTTCCTTCGGCGCGCTGCCATTGTGTGACAACACGCGAAGAAGGCAAAAAGTTCGTCAAAGAAGTCGGTTACCCTGTTTTCGTCAAGCCGGATATCGGTGTCGGAGCGTATGCGTCTTATTCCATCCATAATGACGAGGAGTTTAACCGTTTTTATGATAATTATCCTTCCGTCCCGTATGTGATGGAAGAATTCGTCAACGGTTTGATTGTCACGTTCGACGGTATCGCAAACTATGAAAACGAACCGATCTTTATGACCAGCCATATTTTCCCGGAAAATGTTGCCGAAACAGTCAACGCCGGAGATGACTTGCGTTATTATTCCGTTTTGAAAATTGATCCGAAGCTGGAAAAAGCGGGCAGAGCTGTATTGGCTTCTTTTAACACGACGGCTCGTTTCTTCCATTTTGAATTTTTCAAATTATATGAAGATAAAAAAGGTCTCGGCAAAAAAGGCGATTACGTCGCGTTGGAAGTCAATATGCGTCCGCCCGGCGGCTGTATGCCCGAATTGATGAATTATGAACACGACACCGATGTTTATCAGATGTATGCCGATATGATTGTCCACGACAAGCTGTATCAGCCGACCGATAAAAAGTACATCGGTATTTACGTTGCTCGAAAAGACAACTTTAATTACGTTCATTCTCATGAAGAAATTCTGGAAAAGTATGGGGAAAATCTGATGCAGTACCATGATGTGGATGCGATTTTCGCTCCTGTTATGGGGGATCATATGTATCTGATGCGCGCCGATAATCAGAAGAAAACGGACGAAATTATTAAGTTTGTTCAGGAAAAATACTGATGAAGATTGAATACTATAAGGAATACAGTCCGTCTTTGGGACGTGATATGAGATTGAAGGTCTATGGACATGCGGGAAAGCCGATTCTGGTTTTTCCGTCTCAGTGCGGCCGCTTCTATGAATACGAAGATTTCGGTATGATTGATGCCGCGTCCGGATTTATAGAGGAAGGACGCGCTCAGTTTTTCTGCGTTGACGGTTTGGATTGGGAAACATTCGTCTGTGCCGATTGGCCCGGAGACCGTTTGTGGCGTTTTGAACAGTATTTCAACTATGTTTGTGAAGAAGTCGTTCCTTGGGCGATGGATATGAACGCAATGTGCAGCAACTATCGCGCCGGCGGTATGATGACGACAGGGTGTTCTATGGGCGCTTTGCATGCGGCGAATTTCTTTTTCCGTCGTCCGGATATTTTTGATGCCGTGCTTGCGCAAAGCGGATTGTACAGTATTCGTTCTTTCTTCGGCGATTGTGATGAACCGGGGATTTATTTTAATTCTCCGATGGAATACCTGCCGGGAATGAATGATCGGGACACAATAGATCTTTATAATCGTTCCGATATTGTGATTTCCGTCGGACAAGGCGCGTGGGAAAACGAATGTCTGCACGATACGCGCGTTATGGATGGCATTTTGCGTTCCAAAGGCATTAACGCTTGGGTTGACTATTGGGGCTATGACGTGCCGCATGATTGGCCGGCCTGGCGTGTTCAGCTGCCGTATTTCCTCGGACATATGCTTTGATAAAAAAAACGGAGCCGTTTGGCTCCGTTTTTTATAACCGGAGAACTCTGTGCTGAGCGCGCGAAAGATGTTTTTTCTTTTTTAGCAGTCTATGAGTTTTTTTCAATTCTTGGGACGGGAGCTGACTCATCTTGTGTTCAGCGTAAAAATGACGAGTTTCTGTTTTATTCGGAATGGCATCTCCTTTTTTAGAAAGGACTTGATTTTTTTCGATGTTTATCAGATAAAAAGGACAAGTAGT